>JBFFWJ010000122.1:0-8534 GCA_041570315.1 Longimicrobiales bacterium
CGAGAGCCTCCCGGCGCAGCAGCTCGCGGGCGGACGCCCCGGCCGACCGCACGCGCTCGGCCTCCGCGTCCGCCTCGGCCAGCCGGGCCGCCCGGCGCTCGGCGGCTTCGGCCCTCAGCGCTTCGAGGAGCTCGGGGAGTGCCATGGTCGGACCGCGTCGGCAGGCCGGGCTCGGCTACCCGCCCTGTCCCAGCAGGATCATCACGGCGATCACGAAGCCCAGGATCACCATGGTCTCGGGGATCGCGACCAGGATGATCACGGTCGCGCTCAGCTCCGGCTTCTCGGCCATCGTCGCGGCGCCCGCCGCTCCGATGCGGGACTGCGCCCACGCTGTGGCGAGCGCAGGGAGCGCCACGGCCAGCGCCGCCGCGAGGTAGGTCACTGCCGTATCCATCATTCCCCCTTGCGCTGCGGGCTCTCCGTGGGCGCCCAGTGCCCGAACGGCTCGTAGCGCGCGCCGCCCGGGCTGTAGAAGGTCCCGAAGAACTCGACGAAGTGGAGGCGCAGGGCGTGCACGGTGGGGCTGAACACGCCCAGCACGAAGTTCACGAGGTGGAAGAGGAGCGCGAAGAGCGAGCCCACGACGACGCTTCCCATCGCCCCGACCATGCGGTTGGCGGCGACCGCCATCATGACGGAAGCCGTGCCGACCGCCATCACGCGGGCATACGACAGGATGTGGCCCAGCGTCGAGACCAGCTCCGTCGCGCCCAGGATCCCCTCGAGGACGAGGAGCGTCGGGAAGAGGAGGAGGACGAGCACGGCCGCGGGGGTGAAGAAGGCGCCCGGGAGCACGCCGAGGGCGGCGAGGATCGCCAGCACGACCAGCGCCACCATCGCGAGCGTCACGCCCGGGCCGACCGCCTTGCGTGCTCCCTCCCGGGCCGACGCCACGACGTCGAGCACCAGCCCGAGCAGGATGTGCACGACGCCGATCGCGATCGCGAGGCCCAGGAAGGGCAGGAGCGCTTCCTCCCGGTGCAGCGCGAGCGCTCCCATCCCGAACCAGGCCGCTCCCGCGTCGCCGAAGAGCTCGCCGTAAAGGAGCCCGAAGATCACCGTGAAGGCGGAGCACGCCCCCGCGATCTCGGCGATCGACCGGCGCGTGCTCCCGCTGTCCGCGCCGCGGCCGAGGGCGAGCGCGAGGCCGCCCAGGAGCAGCCCGTAGCCGACGTCCCCGAGCACGAGGCCGAAGAACATGGGGAAGAAGATCGCCACGAAGGGCGTCGGGTCCATCGTTCCGTAGCGCGGGAGCGGCAGGATGCGGATGAGCGTCTCGAAGGGGCGGAAGAGCCGCGGGTTGTGCAGCACGACCGGCACGTCCTCGCCCACCCACTCCTCGCGGGCCACCTCCTCGACGACCGTGGTCTCGCCCAGCGCCGTGCGGAGCTCGCTCCGCAGCGACGGACCCTGGGCGCTCGGCACCCAGCCCTCCAGCACGAAGGCGTGGTCGGTCGCCCCGGCGCGCTCGGTGAGCTCCAGACGAGCCAGCCCGTCGGCGAGCGAGACCTCGGCCGTCTGCAGCTCGGCGGCATGCCGCTTGCGCAGAAGCGTCAGGGCCCGGTCGATACGGCGGATCTCCCCGGGGATGGCGCGCACGCGCTCAAGGACGCGGGGGATCGCCTCGGCCGGCGCGAGGCCCTCGGCGACGCCGGGAAGGGCGACCTCCTGGACACGGGCGGCGCGGAAGAGCTCCTCGAGCGGTTCTCGGGCCGAGCTCGGCACGAGGATCAGGACCCCCGTCTCCCCGGTGTCCAGCGTGCGCGACCAGACCTCGAACTCCTCTCCCAGCATCTCGCGAAGGCCCTCGCGCAGCTCGCGCAGCGGGCGGTCCCCGGCCGCGGGAAGGACCACGTGATAGGCGGCGGCCCCGGGCCACTGCCGGGCCGCCTCGGCCAGCGACCGGAACGCCGCGAAGAACTGCCGGTAGCGGGACAGGAACGCCCGCTCCTCCTCGAGCGCTTCCCTGCGCTCCCGCAGCCCCGCGGCCTGCGTCCGCACGCTGCGCGCGAGGCGGGCCCAGCGCGCGAGCCGGGCCCGATCCGGCGTCCGCGGGGGCGCGGCGGCGGCTCCGCGTCGGCCGTCGAGCCCGTCGAGGGCCCCGCGCACGCACGCCAGAGCGCGGCCGAGGCGGACGCGAAGCCGCTCCTGCTCCGGGCCGGCGCTCAGCGTCGACACCCCGGCCGACTCCTTCGGTGGCGTCACGTGGAGCTGTCCGAAGTCCTGCAGCGCGGTAAGCACGTCGGGCAGGAGCGCGCGGGGCCCCAGGATCCTCACCTTGGACATCGGCAGGATCACGCTGCGCCCTCCCCGGCGATCAGCCGCCGGTACGCCATCGCGGCGAGCCGATCGACGTCCTCGTCGGTCAGGGCGTCGAGGCGCGTCGAGCGCGCCTCGGCCCGGGCTCGGATGCGATCCACTTCCCGCTCGGCCTGCTCGCGGAGTCGGGAGCGCACGCGAGCGCACTCCTCCTCGAGCTCGGAGTCGAGCGCGGCGCGCTCGGCGACCGCGGCCTCGTGCGCCTCCGAGACGCGCCGCCCGGCCTCCGCCTCGGCCTGCTGCCGCAGCTCGTCGAGCTCACGCTCGCACGAGAGCAATCCCGTCAGCCCGCTGCGCGGGGCAGCGTCGTCCGCACTCTTCGCGGCCCGCCGGCTCATCGCATGCGCCCTCCGCCCCGGAGGAACTCCCCTGCGGCTCCGTCCTTCCGGAACCTACCCGTCGCCGCCGCGGCCATGTAGCGAGTGAAATGCCCCACCGGTCGTCAGGATTTTCCCCCACCGCCGACGGCGAGAATCGCCCCCTCCGGCACCGCTGCCGTCCTCCGCAGATTCGAGGAGCCGGTCGAGGGCCAGCGAACGCTCGAGGCCCATCCCGTGCCCGGGAGGGGCCCTTTACATAGGTGGTATGGACCCTGCCCACGCGTTCCGTTGCGGAGAGGTAGGCCATGTACTTCCCGACGTCGCACGCGTGGACCCACGACGAGACGCTCGGGGAGCACATCGAGCGCCGCGGCGTGAGCCGGCGTGACTTTCTTCGTTTCTGCGCCCAGATCACGGCCATGCTCGGCCTCAGCGAGGCGTTGACCCCTCGCGTCGCGCGCGCCCTGCAGAGCCTCAGGCGCCCGAGCGTGGTGTGGCTCCAGCTCCAGGAGTGCACCGGATGCGTCGAGAGCGTGCTGCGCTCGGCGGACCCGACGCTGGGCGACCTCGTCCTCGATCTGGTCTCGCTCGACTATCAGCACACGCTGATGGCCGCCGCCGGAGACGCGGCCGAGGCGGCGCTCCGCGCGTCGATGGAGGACAACTTCGGCGACTACATCCTGATGGTCACGGGGTCGGTGCCGCTCGAGGAGGACGGCATCTACCTGACCATCGGAGGCCGCACCGGCCGGGAGATCCTCGAGGAGGCGGCCGAGGGAGCGGCCGCGGTCATCGCGATCGGAGCCTGCGCGCACTTCGGATCGGTCCAGGCCGCACGCCCCAACCCCACCGGAGCGGTGGGGGTCTCCCAGATCGTGCGCGACAAGCCGGTGGTGACGATCGCGGGGTGCCCGCCCATCGCCGACGTCGTCACCGCGACCGTCGTGCACTACCTCACGTTCAACCGACTCCCGGCGATGGACGGCGAGGGACGGCCCCTCTTCGCGTACGGGGCGCGGATCCACGACCAGTGCCCCCGCAGGGCGCACTTCGACGCCGGCCAGTACGTGCAGCGCTTCGACGACGACGGCGCCCGGCGGGGCTGGTGCCTGTACGAGGTCGGCTGCAAGGGACCGGCCGCCTTCTCGCCGTGCCCGATCTTCCAGTGGAACGACCACACCGACTGGCCCATCGGAGCCGGGCATCCCTGCCTCGGCTGCACCGAGCGCTTCTTCTGGGACACGATGACCCCCTTCTACGGGCGCCTGCCCGACGTCGTCGGCTTCGGGGTGGAGCGCAGCGCCGATCTCATCGGCGCGGCCCTCGCCGCCGGCACGGTGGCCGGCGTCGGCGCGCACGCGGTGGCCACCGGCATCCACCGGGCCCGGGAGCGCCGTCGCGGCCCGGAGCTTCCCGTCGTCCCGGCGCCGGAGGCCGCCGGCTCGGGCTCCGCCGCTTCCGGCAAGGAGGAATCCGATGGCTAGAGTCGTCGTCGATCCGATCACCAGGATCGAGGGACACCTGCGCATCGAGGTGCAGGAGGAGGAGGGCCGGATCCAGAACGCCTGGGCCTCGTCGACCCAGTTCCGGGGGATCGAGACGATCCTGGAGGGTCGCGACCCGCGCGACGCCTGGGCCTTCACGCAGCGGATCTGCGGGGTCTGCACCGTCGTGCATGCGATCGCCTCGTGCCGCGCCGTCGAGGACGCGCTCGACATCGAGGTGCCGCCGGCCGGCGGCCTGATCCGGAACCTCGTGCACGGCATGCAGACCGTGCAGGACCACGTCATCCACTTCTACCACCTGCACGCGCTCGACTGGGTGGACGTGGTGAGCGCGCTCTCCGCGGATCCGGCGGCCACCTCGACGCTCGCCCGCAGCATCTCGCCGTGGCCGAACAACTCGGCCACGCACTTCGCCGAGGTGCAGGACCGCGTCCGCCGCTTCGTCGAGTCCGGGCAGCTCGGGATCTTCACGAACGGGTATTGGGGCCATCCCGCGTACGCGCTGCCGCCCGAGGCCAACCTCATGGCCGTCGCCCACTACCTGGAGGCGCTCGACTGGCAGCGCGACGTCATCCGCGTGCACACGATCTTCGGGGGCAAGAACCCGCACCCGAACTTCCTGGTCGGCGACATGGCGTCGGCCATCAACCTCGACGACACGGGCACGATCAACGCCGAGAGCTTCTCGAAGATCCAGGGGATGATCCGGCGCGCCCGCCGCTTCGTGGACGAGGTCTACTGGCCCGATCTCCTCGCGATCGCTTCGTTCTACAAGGACTGGGCGGCGATCGGGGGCGGGGTGTCGAACTACATGTCCGTGGGCGAGTACCCGGACAACGGCCAGTGGCGCGACGGCGCCTCGATGTACTTCCCGAGCGGCGTGATCTACGATCGCGACCTGTCGGAGGTGCGGCCCTACGACCACGAGCTGGTGCGCGAGTACGTGACCAGCTCCTGGTACGCCTACGAGGGGGGCGACGGCGTCGGGCTGCACCCGTGGGAGGGCGAGACCACCCCGCGCTACACGGGGCCGCAGCCGCCGTGGACCTACCTGCAGGACCACGACGAGTACACCTGGATGAAGGCGCCGCGCTACGACGATCGCCCGATGGAGGTGGGGCCGCTGGCCCGTGCCCTCGTCGCGTACGCCTCGGGTCACCAGGACGTCCGGGATCTCGTCGGCGAGGCGCTCGGCCGCCTGGAGGTCGGACCCGAGGCGTTGTTCTCGACGCTGGGGCGCACGGCCGCACGAGGCGTCGAGACGGTTCTGCTCGCGCGTAAGCTGCAAGACTGGTTCGACGCCCTGGTCGCCCGCGTGCGCGCCGGGGAGACGCGGACCTTCAACGGAGATCGCTGGGACCCGTCGACGTGGCCGGCCTCGGCGCGCGGGTACGGCTTCCTGGAGGCGGCGCGCGGCTCGCTCGGACACTGGGTGCAGATCGAGAACGGCTCGATCCGGCATTACCAGTGCGTGGTGCCGAGCACGTGGAACTGCTCGCCGAGGGACGCGCGCGGGGAGAACGGGCCCTACGAGGCGGCGCTCATGGACAACCACCCGCTCGTGGATCCGGAGCGGCCGCTCGAGATCCTGCGCACGATCCACTCCTTCGACCCGTGCATGGCCTGCGGGGTCCACGTGCTGAACCGGGAGGGCGCCGAGGTCGTGCGCGTGAGGGTGCGGTGATGGAGACGTCGACCCTCACGAGGCCGGACAGCCTGCGCGCGGGAGCCCCGGTCGAGTACAGGCGGGTCCACGTCTGGCACTGGCCGATCCGCGCGATGCACTGGACCGCGGCGATCTGCGTGCTCACGCTGGTCGTGACCGGATTCTACATCGGGAGCCCGTACTTCCTGACCTCCGGATCGGCGAGCGACCACTTCATGATGGGGCGCTTCCGCTTCATCCACTTCACCGCCGCGGGCGTCCTGGTCGCGACGGGCATCGTCCGCTTCTACTGGCTCTTCGTGGGCAACAAGTTCGAGCGCTGGAGGGCGCTCTTCCCCTGGTCCCGCAGCGATTGGGCCAACCTCTGGCTCCTCACGAAGAAGTACGTCTTCGTCCGGCCCGAGGGAGGGCCGCACTATCTGGGGCACAACCCGCTGCAACAGATCGCGTACACCTCCATCTACGGGCTCGCGCTGCTCCAGGTCACGACGGGCTTCTACCTGTACGGGCTCTCGGACACGGGGGGCTTCTTCTTCGCGGTCTTCGGTTGGGTTGGGCCCCTCCTCGGCGGAGCGCAGATCGTCCGGTTCCTGCACCACGTGCTGACCTGGCTCTGGCTCGTCTTCATCCCGATCCACGTGTACCTGACCGTCCGCTCGGACGTGCTCCACCGGGAGAGCCGGATCACCTCGATCGTCACGGGCGAGAGCTTCGTGCGCGCCGACGTCGACTTCGTCGATGACTGAGGCCGCCACCGTCGTGCTCGGGGTGGGCAGCCCCCTGATGGGCGACGACGGCCTCGGCGTGCACGTGGTCGAGACGCTGCGGGAGCGTTGGGATGCGGACCCGTCGCTCGTCTTCCTCGACGGCGGCACGTGGGGGATGCGCATCCTGCCGCACATCGAGACGGCCGGGCGGTTGATGGTCCTGGACGCGATCCGGGACGGCCGGGACCCCGGGGCCGTCGTCCGGCTGGACCGCGAGGACCTGCCGCGGCACCTGCGCCACAAGCTCTCACCCCACCAGATCGACCTGGCCGAGGTCCTGGCTCTCGCCGAGCTCCGGGGCACGCTTCCGGACGAGGCCGTCGTGCTGGGGGTCGAGCCCGAGCGGGTCGTCCTGCACCATGGCCTGTCATCCGTGGTGGAGGCGGCCGTCCCCGCGCTCGTCGACGCGGTGCGCGAGCAGCTCCGCGCGTGGGGCCACGACGTCGCGGAGCGGCCCGAGAGCGAGGTGGCGCGCTATGCATGAGATGAGCATCGCGCTGGAGGTGTGCCGCATCGCCGAGGACCGGGTCGGCCTCGGCGCGCTCGGCAAGGTCCGCGAGGTCGGCGTGGTCGTGGGAGGCGCGTCCGGCGTCGAGGTGAGCAGCCTGCGCTTCTGCCTCGAGACGCTCCTCGCGCACGAGCCCTTCCGGGGCGCGCGTCCGGTCTTCGAGCTGACGCCGGGCGACGAGCTGAGGGTGAGCCACCTGGAGCTGGACGATGACGATCCGACGCATTGACGTGCGCGAGCGCGTCATGGCGCGCAACGACGCGCTCGCCGCGCAGGTGCGCGCGCGCCTGCGGGCCCACGGCGTTCCGGCCTTCAACCTGGTCTCCTCGCCGGGGTCCGGGAAGACGCTTCTTCTCGAGCGCACGCTCCGGGACCTGGGTGGGGAGCCCAGGGTCGCGGTCGTGACGGGCGACGTGCAGACGCAGAACGACGCCGACCGCATCGCGCGCTGGACGGACGATCTCGTCCAGGCCGTGGTCACCGGCGGGGCGTGCCACCTCGACGCGCGGCAGGTGACCGAGGCGCTCGACGCCGTCGACCTCGAGGCGATCGACCTGCTCGTGATCGAGAACGTCGGCAATCTCGTGTGCCCCGCGAGCTGGGACCTCGGCGAGACGGCCAAGATCGTGCTCTTCAGCGTGACCGAGGGGGAGGACAAGCCCCTGAAGTACCCGAAGATGTTCGAGCGGGCCGGCTACGCGGTGTTGAACAAGATCGACCTCCTCCCGCACGTGCCCTTCGACCTCGACAGGGCCAAGGCCTTCGCCCTCGAGGTGAACCCCGGGCTCACCTTCTTCACGACGTCGGCGCTGACCGGGGAGGGCCTCGGGCCGTGGTGCGCGTTCCTGAGGTCGCAGGCGCGACGCCGCGCGACCGTGGGAGCGCTCTCGTGAGGGAGTCGGCTCGCCCCGCCGCCTGGTCGTTGTCGCGGCTGATGGAGGCGTCCCTGGCCGGCCTGCCCTCCGACCAGGGCTCGGTCACGCCCGAACCGGCCGGGGGCGCGCCGCACGACCTCCGAGCCGTCGAGCTCTCGATCCTCGGCGTCGTGCAGGGGGTCGGGTTCCGCCCGTTCGTCCACCGGCTGGCTGCGCGCCACGGACTCTTCGGCTGGGTGCGCAACGAGTCGGGCGCCGTGCGCGTGATCGCCCAGGGCGCCGGAGGGGCCGTGGACGGATTCCTGGACGGGCTGCGCTCCGAGGCGCCGCCGCTGGCGCGCATCGATGCGCTCTCGGTGGTCGAGACCGACCCGCGCCCGTTCGACGGCTTCCGGGTGCTGACGAGCGACGTCGCGCCCGTCGGGCGCCTGCCGGTCTCGCCCGACGTCGCGATGTGCGCGGCCTGCGAGCAGGAGCTCTGGGACCCGTCGAACCGGCGCCACCGCTATCCCTTCATCACGTGCACCGACTGCGGGCCCCGCTTCACCCTGATCGAGGCCATGCTGCCGAA
>JBFFWJ010000123.1:0-8465 GCA_041570315.1 Longimicrobiales bacterium
CGCGATCTTGGGCGCCTTCTCGAGGAGGATCACGTCCGCGCCCCGCTCGAGGGCCCGTGCGGCCGCGGTGAGGCCGCCCATGCCCCCGCCCACCACGACGACGTCGGCTCGCATCTCCTGAGCCGCCCGGCCGAGCCCGTGATCGCGGGCGCTCGTCGCGCCCCCGAGCGCACCGGCCGCGCCGGCGCCGGCGACGCCCAAGAACCGCCGGCGCGAGAAGGCCGGATCGGGTGTGCTTCCCCCGGGACCGTGTCCCATGCTCCACCTCCGGGAAGGGGTGTGCACTCCGCAGCCTAGGGTACCGCCCGCCGCTTCGGGCGGCAAACGCGGGCACGAGGGGACCCGCGAGGCTTCCGAAGACGGTGAGGGTGCTCCGCCGCGCGAAGCGGTTGGAGCCGGGTCGAGGCCCAAGCTCGCCGTGACCGGCAAGCTTCGTCCTCGGTGGCTCGTCGCGGCGGGCGCCCGGGGCGGCTGCAAGCGCGGTTGACAGTCGGCGTCGCCGTTTCACAATGTGGAACGTCGGGCCGACAGCGGCTCCCATCCGTGCCTAGCCGAGCCGGGCAGCGGTCCCTCGCCAGGAGCGGCAGGCATGGACGAATCGGGCGAGAGCGTCTCCAGCCGCAAGCGAAGCGCGCTGCAGTCGAGGTTTGCAAATCCGCTTCTCGCCCTCACCGCCTTCGTCGCGGCCATCCTCGTCTGCTCGGCCTTCGGCGAGCTCCTCTTGCGCACCGCGTTCGACCCGGTTCGCGTGCTCGACGGCGACGCGATGCACGAGCTTCGCTGGCGCCGGATGCGGATGGATGCGCCGCCCCCGGGCGGGGTTCAGAGCGAGTACGGCTACGACCGCTTCGACCAGAAGCTCGGCTGGGTCCCCAGAGAGGGCTACGACGCCGAAGGGGTGAGGACCAACTCCGCCGGCATCCGGGCGGACCGGGAGTTCCAGGTCCCCAAGCCGCCCGGCGTGTCGCGCGTCGTCGTGCTCGGCGACTCCTTCGTCTGGGGCGAGGAGGTCAGCAACGAGGACGCGTTCGTGACTCGCCTCGACGCGAAGATGGCGGGAGCCGAGGCCGTGAACCTGGGGGTGCACGGCTACGGCACGGGACAACAGCTCCTGCGCCTGCGCGAGCTGGGCGTCGCGCTCGAGCCGGACCTGGTGCTGCTCGGGTTCTACGAAGGCGACCTGTCGCGCAACGTGCTCGCGTTCCGCGACTACGCGAAGCCGGTCTTCAGGCTGCGCGACGATGAGCTGGTTCTCGAGAACGTGCCGGTGCCCGCACCGGATGAGGTCCTGGCGGTCGAGCAGCGGCTCCCGGCGTCGTTCTTCCTCGCCGTGCTCAAGCGCGGGCTGAGGAGGTGGCTCGAGTCGAGCGTCGCCGGGCTCGAGCGCTCCGAGGCATGGCGCGTGTCCCGTGCGATACTCGATGAGACCGTGCGTGTGAGCCGCGAATCCGGGGCGCGCTTCGGCCTCGTCTACATTCCGTACGAGAGGCTCGACGTCGAGACGCCGCTCGAGGTCCTCCTGGAGCGGTGGGCCCGCGACGGACGCATTCCGTACCTGAGCCTTCGACAGGAGTTCTCGGCGCTGCCCGAAGAGGAGCGGGGCAGGCTCTATCGGGGCCACTGGACGCCGCACGGGAACGAGGTCGTGGCGGACATCGTCGAGCGCTTCATCCGGTCCGGGAGAATGCTCGCCCTCGACGGGGCCGCCGACGGGGGCCCGGAGTGACGCGCAGGCGGGCTCTGCGGCTCGCGGCCTTGCTCTGCGTCGCCGCGATCCAGCTCGGGGCGGTGGCGCTGGAGCTCGAGCGCCGCCGTCGCGCCGACCTCTAGTGGTGCGACGTCGGTGCGGACTACGCGTACCGCTCCGGCCGGTCGGAAGTCACCCGCGTTCCGGTCGAGATGGCCTCCGGGAGCCCGGGTCGAGCTGGCTCCGGATCATCTGCGACCGGAGGCACCCGGGGCCGAGCTCGTGCTCTTCTCGAATCGTACCGCCGCCGCCGCCAGGGTCCTCGTGCCGGTCCCGCATCCCGACGATGCCGAGCTGGCCGCGTTCGGTCTCTACGCGAGTCGTGACTCGTACGTGGCGACCGTGACGCCGGGGAACCATGTCGACGGCCAGTACGCGACGATCTACGAGGATCCGCAGCCGAGCCTCGTCGCGGACTTCGTGCGGCTCATCGAAACGGTCGGGCCGGACGCGATCGTCGCCCCGCATCCTGCGCTCGACGCGAACACCGATCACCAGTTCACGACGATCGCCCTGCTCGAGGCTCTCGAGGCCGTCGAAGGCGTGGATACGGAGCACGACCTGGGCCCCGCCCCGCAGCCTCTCGTCGGGGGTACGTCCGCTCGCGCCGTCCGCCGGCTCGGCGGCATGGTCGGAGACGTTCTTCGAGATCCTTTCGAGGCCTACGGCTACTTCCGCCGCGCCGCCCGCCCCAACGAGCTCTTCCTGGTCTACGGCCCGCGCGATCGGGAGGGGCTGAGGCGCGCGTTCTTCGAGGCCCGCGCGAGCGAATGACGGGCACGTGACGGCGCCGGCCCTCGCCGGCCCCGCTCGACGAGCTCGCACCGCGCGGCGGGGGCCGCTCTCACGCCGGCCCGTTGCGCCTCGCGAGGCCCGGCCCGAGCTTGGCCTCCCATGGTCCGGACGACGTCGTGGCGCCTGCTCCTTTCCGCGTGCTGCCTCTGCGCGGCGCGTGCCCCCGCGGATGCGCAGACGGTCAACCCCTACGACGGGGACGGGGCGGCGGTCAGGGCGGGCGCGGCGCTCTTCGCGAACCGGTGCGCCGAGTGCCACGGGGGCGACGCCCGCGGGTTCAGCGGCCCCGACCTGACCCTGCTCTGGGAGCTGGGCACCGACGACGGGTTCGTCTTCGAGACGATCCGCGACGGCGTGCCGGGCAGCACCATGCCCGCGAGCTCCGCGCCGGAGCACGAGATCTGGGCGATCGTGGCCTACGTGAAGAGCCTGGGCACGGTGCGCGGAGAGCGCTACGACCGCGGCGACGCCGAGCGGGGCAGGGCGGTCTTCGAGGCCTCGTGCGCCCGCTGCCACCACGTGGGCGGGCAGGGAGGCCGCCTCGGTCCCGATCTTTCCCGGGTCACGTCGACGCGCTCGAGGGAGGCGCTCGTCGGCTCGATCAGGAGCCCGGACGCAGCGGTGGCGGCCGGCTACCGCGCGGTCACGCTCGTGACCGGCGACGGGACCCGCCTCCGGGGCGCGGTGAAGGGGGAGGACGCCTTCTCGATCCAGGTGATGCACCCGGACGAGCGGATCCAGGGCTATCGCAAGGCCGATCTCGCCGATCTGGTCCACGAGGAGCGCTCGCTCATGCCCCGATTCGGCCCCGACCGCCTGAGCGACGGCGAGATCGAGGACGTGCTCCGCTACCTGGACTCCGCGCGCGACGCGCGTCCCGCCCGACGCTGAGAGGTAGCCATGAAGCCCGGACAGATGCTCCCGGTCGCGATCCCCGTGGCCGTCGCGTGGCTGGGGCTCGCGGTGACGGCGCCCGCCGCGCTTCGCGCGCAGGCCGAGCGCCCGGGCGCGGCCACGGACCCGGGCCACGTGACCTACGGCCAGATCCTGGCGGGCTTCGCCGACCCCACCCGCTGGCTCACCTACTCCGGGGACTACAGCGGACGCCGCCACAGCCCGCTGGCCGAGATCACCCCCGGCAACGTCCACCGGCTCGTGCCCGTGTGGACGTTCCAGACGGGGACGACCACGAGGGGGCGGGGCTTCGAGACGACGCCGCTCGTCGTCGACGGCGTCCTGTACGTCACGGGATCGAACAACTTCGCCTGGGCGCTGGACGCGCGCAGCGGGCGGCCGTTCTGGCAGTACCGCCGCGACCTGCCCGACGACCTCACCTACGGCGCCAGCGCGCCGGTGAACCGCGGCTTCGGGATCCTGGGCGACCGGCTCTTCATGGTCACGCTCGACGCGCACCTGCTGGCGCTGGACCGGCGCACGGGTGACGTCCTGTGGGACGTGGAGCTGGCCGATTACCGCGTCGGCTACTCGGCGACGCTGGCTCCGCTCGTCCTCGACGGGAAGGTCATCGTGGGCAACTCCGGCGGCGAGTACGCGACCCGGGGCTTCATCGACGCGTACGATCCCGAGAGCGGAGACCGCATCTGGCGCTTCCACACGATCCCCGGGCCCGGCGAGCCCGGAAGCGAGACATGGCCGCCCGACGCGGATGTGATGGCGCGCGGCGGGGGCGCCACGTGGATGACCGGGAGCTACGATCCCGAGCTCGGCCTGCTGTACTGGGGGACCGGCAATCCCAACCCGGACTACTATGGCGAGGACCGGCAGGGCGACAACCTCTACACGGACGCGCTCGTCGCCCTCGACGCGGACACGGGCACGCTCCGCTGGCACTACCAGTTCACCCCGCACGACGTGCACGACTGGGACTCCAACCACGTCCCGGTCCTGGCCGACCTGGAGTGGGAGGGCGAGCCCCGCCGCGTGGTCATGGTCGCGAACCGGAACGGGTTCTTCTACGTGCTCGACCGCGTGACCGGGGAGCTCCTCCTCGGCGAGCCGTTCACGGAGACGACGTGGGCGCGCGAGATCGGGCCGGACGGGCGGCCGATCGTGTTGAACGACGGGAGCAGGGGGTGCCTGCCCGATCCGTGGGGAGGCACGAACTTCTTCCCTCCGTCGTTCGATCCGACGCTCGAGCGCTTCTTCGTCACGGCCCGGGAGACGTGCGCGACCTTCGTCCCGCAGAAGCCCGAGCTGGTCCCGGGGCAGAGCTCCTTCGGCGGCGTCGTGTGGCGGGATCCCGACCAGGGCTACGGCGCCTTGCGCGCGCTCGACGTGCGGACCGGGGCGAGGGTGTGGGAGTTCCGCTACCCGTCTCCGACGTTCGGGGGGGTGATGAGCACGGCCTCGGGGCTGGTCTTCGCCGGAGATCACGAGGGCAACTTCATGGCGTTCGACGCGCGCTCGGGCGAAGCCCTCTGGCACTACCCGACCGGCTCGCGCATCTGGGGCGCGGCGGCGATGACGCACCTGCTCGACGGGCGCCAGCACGTGGTGATCGCGTCGGGGACGACGCTGGTGGCCTTCGCGCTCTTCGAGGAGCGGGAGTAGGCGCTCGCCGCTGCCGCTTGCGGCCGGCGCGGGCCCGGCTCATCCTGCGATCGGCCACGGGACGCCCCGGGGCCCCCGGAACGCCTGGTAAGGAGGGTGCGATGCACGCCCGACGCTTCGTCTTCCCGATCGCCGCGCTCCTGTTCGCCCCGGTCCTCGCCGAAGCGCAGCCGCACGACGCGAGCGTCGCGAACCACGAGCCGCACCTCTACGACGCGACGGATTTCGGCATCGATCCCGCGTCCGTGACCTTCTCCAAGCACATCGCGCCCATCCTTCAGCGCAGCTGCCAGAGCTGCCACCGCGCCGGGGGCGGCGCTCCCTTCGCGCTCACCACGTACGACGAGGTGCGGCGGCGCGTCCGGGGCATTCGATACCGCACGGCGATCCGCGACCGCATGGGGGCCATGCCGCCGTTCTTCGTCGAGAAGGACATCGGGATCCACGAGTTCAAGAACGACCCGTCGCTGAGCGACGAAGAGCTCGCGATGATCCAGGCGTGGGCCGACCACGGAGCGCCGGAAGGCGACCCCGCCGACCTGCCGGCGCCGATCGACTTCGGGGAGGACGGCACGTGGACGATCGGCGAGCCCGACCTGATCCTCGTCGGACCGAGCATCACGCTGCCTGCGGTCGGGCCCGACCGCTGGGGCGACATCGGGCTCGTGCCCACCGGCCTCACCGAGGACCGCTACGTCCAGGCCGTCCAGGTGCGGGAGGTCAACGACATACCGGTGGAGCGAGGCAGCAGCACGGTGGGGGGGCGCTACATCTTCCACCACATGACGTACGCGAGCGGCGTCCTCAGCGAGGACGGGAGCGAGGTCGTCGGGCGCACCACGAACTGGCCGATCCACGAGGTGGGCAGGAACGCCGACATCTTCCCCGAGAAGGCCGGACGGCTGCTCCCGGCGAACTCGGCGCTGCACCTGCGGGCCTCGCACCTCCACTCCAACGGCCGCGAGACCACGGGCCACCTCGAGTTCGGCTTCAAGTTCTTCCCTCCCGATTACGAGCCCGAGTACACGCGCACCGGCCCACGCCTGGGCAACGGGATCGACATCGACGTGCTTCCCGACCGGGCGAACCAGGAGTTCCACAACTACGTGACGCTCCAGGAGCACACGAAGATCATCGCGTTCGAGCCGCACCTGCACGCGCCGGGCGTGCGCATGTGCATCGAGGCGATCTGGGGCCACAACCAGTTCACGCTGAACTGCGTGGGCTACGACCACAACTGGGTGAAGCAGTACGTCTACGAGGACCACGCGGCCCCCCTGCTGCCCACGGGGACGATCCGGCACGTGATGGGGTTCCTCGACACGACCGCGGACAATCCCACCCTCGCCGACGCCCGGAACTGGGCCGGCGGCGGCCGCCGCTCGGTCTCGAACATGTTCATCGACCTCGGCTACTCGGTCGAGCTGACCGAGGAGCAGTTCCAGGCCGAGATGGCGGAGCGGCGGGCGCGCATGAAGGACCGTAACGACTACGACATCGGCTGCCCCCTCTGCTGGGCGCCGGCGGTCGCCGCCTCGGACCAAGGCGCATCCCCGCCGCCGGGCGATCGATGACGGGGCGCTCGCTGCTCGAGGCTCGGGTCGCCCGCGCCGGGCGCCGGGCGCGCCTCCGCCCGCGAGGAGCCGCCGCCCTGGGGATGCTGGCGGCCTGCGCGCTCGTCGCCGTCACGCCGGGCGCGGCCGAGGCGCAGACGCGCTTCATGTACCTGCGGGGCCAGAGCGTCTCGCCGGCCTTCGAGGGCTGGTGGCCGAACCCTGACGGCTCGTTCGAGCTCTTCTTCGGCTACATGAACACGAACTGGGAGGAGCACCTCGACGTCCCGGTCGGGCCCGACAACTACTTCGCGGTCGGCGATCCGGGGGCGCTCGACGACCCCGCGCGCGACGCGTACGATCCCCCCGGCGCGGACCGGGGGCAGCCCACGCACTTCTATCCTCGCCGCAACCCCTTCCTCTTCACCGTGCGGGTTCCGCCGGACTTCGAGTCCACGGAGCTCGTGTGGACGCTCACGACGAAGGGGGAGACGCGCCGCGCCTACGCCTCCACCGCGCCCGACTACCGGATCGACCCGCAGGTCATCTCCACCGAGGTCGGAGGCGACTTCGGGAGCTTGAGCGACGCGCTGCGGACCAACGTCCCTCCCGAGCTCGAGGTGGAGGGTCCCGACGAGCATTCGATCGCGGTGGGGGAGCCGCTCGAGCTGACCGCGCGTGCGCGCGATCCCGACGGCATTCCCGCTCGGCGCGACCGCGGCGGGCCGCCGGGCAGCCTGGAGGCGCTCTACCGGCCGCCGTCCTCGATCGTCGCGATCAGCGGGCCCGGCCTGCGGCTTTCGTGGATCGTCTACCGGGGCCCCGAGCGGCACGTGACCTTCGACCCCGTCCAGATGAAGACGTGGACCGACACGCGGGCCTACGCGAACTCGCCCTGGTCACCGCCGTGGACGATTCCGCAGCCGCCGCCCGACGGGCGCTGGGTCACCGAGGCCCGGTTCGAGGAGCCCGGCGAATACCTGCTGCGCGCGGTCGCCAGCGACGGGTCTCTCTTCACCCACCGGGACGTCAGGGTGAGCGTGCGACCGCTCGCCAACTAACCCACCGCGCGGGGCCTCGCGACGGGGCGGGGACGCGCAAGCCGAGGGAGGAACCGACATGAAGCGACCCAGCTCACCGCAGCAGAGGATGGCGATCGGTCTCGCGGCGATCGTCGTCGGCACCCTCGGGCTCGCCTTTCTCGCCCAGTCGGAGTCGATGGCCGCGCAGCAGAGCAACTTCATGGGGGGGCGTCCGAGCGTGGAGGACAGCGAGGACGTGACCACGCTCCGCCTGCTCTTTCCCGCGGGCGTGCGGTCGAACTGGCACAGCCACACCGACGGCCAGCTGCTCATGCTCGAGGAGGGGCTGGGCCGCACGCAGGTCCGCGGCGAGCCGTTGCAGGAGATGCGCCCGGGCCAGCCCTGGTGGACCGATCCGGGGGTGGAGCACTGGCACGGAGCGGCCCCCGACCAGGACGCGCTCCAGCTCACGATCTACTCGGGCACGGTCGAGTGGCTGGAGCCCGTGACGGACGAGGTGTACACGGCGCCGCCGGGACGGTAGCCGTCCGCGGCTCGCGGGCCCTTCGGGGGCGCCCGGTCGGGGCGCCGTGGAGCCCACGGGGCAGGTCGGTTGCGGGGTCCGGGTCGATCGCACGCCGGACGCGCGCTTCCCACAGGAGGATCGATGAATCGGAAACCGACCGGGCCGGCCCTCGGGCTGGCGGGGATCCTCGCCCTCGCCGCGGCGAGCGGCTGCGGCGGCGACGGTGGGCCGGAGGCGCCCGCGGCCGACGC
>JBFFWJ010000124.1:0-8464 GCA_041570315.1 Longimicrobiales bacterium
ACCTGCACGTCTTCAACACGCACTTCACGCTGCGTCGGGGGCCTCGCCAGCTCCGCTCCGCCGAGCAGATCAACGAGCGCATCGCCCGCCTGCCGGCAGGGAGCGCGGTGATCGTCATGGGTGACTTCAACGCGCTCGCCGAGTCGAGCGAGACCTGGAGGGTCGCCACGCGCGACGGGCTGCGGGACGCCTGGGTCGTGGCTGGCGAGCGCCGCGGCCCTCCGCTGACCTCCAACGGGTTCGGGCCTCCCCCCGCGGGCCGCCAGGGTCGGATCGACTGGATTCTCGTCGGCGGGCCCATCGAGGTCCCCTCGGCGCGCACCGTCCTGCACAGCGTGGAGGGACGGTGGCCCTCCGACCACTATCCCGTCGCGGCGACGCTGCGCATCGGGGGGCGCTGACCCCCCCCGTCACCCTCCCGCTCGGGTCGCGCGCTCTCTCCGGTCAGCCGCGCGCCCTCCACGCGGCGATCAGCTCCCGCTCACGGTCCGGGCTGAGGGGAAAACGGACCGTCGCGCGCAGCTCGGACGGAACAGCATCGGAGCGCCACCACTCCATGACGTCGAACACCGTCCTCGCCAGCGGACGTAGGGTGAGGCCAGCGTCGAGCGCACGGTCGACCGCAACGCTCATGTGGCCGAGCTCGTCGCCTCGCGGCGGGATCCACGGGACGGCGGCACCGAAGCCGCGCTCCGCCAGCCACTCGACATCATCGATCCACACCCACGATACCGGCTCACCCGTGCACGCACGGATCCCGTGCAGAAACCCGTCCATCGACATGGGAGACGCCGGCCCCACGACGTTGAAGGTGCCACCCCTGCCGGCCTCCAGAAGGTGCAGCATGAACCCGATCAGGTCGCGCACGTCGACGATCTGCACGGGATCCGAGCGCGTGCCCGGGGCGAGCACCTCCCCGCCCCGCTCCATCCTCGTCGTCCAGTAGGGGAACCGGTTCGGTTGCGTGTCGCCGGGACCCACGATGTGGCCGGGACGCACGACGAGCGCCCGCGCTCCGAAGCCGTCCCTGGTGGCCCGCTCGCCGTTGGCCTTCATCACCCCGTACGACAGCGACCCGTCCCGCCCTCCGCTCGTGTCCTCCATCAGCACCGGCGCCGACTCCGAGATGCCGGTCGTGCGGTAGGGGTAGTAGACCCCCGTGGAAGACACGAAGAGGTAGTGATCCACCGCGTCGCGCAGCAGCTCGACGCTGGCTTCCGCCCAGTCCGCTCTCCGCGTGGAGTTGTCGATGACCGCGTCCCAGCGGCGACCCTCGAGCGCGCGGAGGTCGCCGTCGCGGTCGCCCACGAGGCGCTCGACGCGGTCGAAGTCGTCGACGAACATCCGCGGCGGGGTGCGCCCGCGGTTGAAGACCGTGACGGAGTGACCGCGCTCGAGCGCGAGGTGGACCTGGTGCGGCCCCAGGAAGCCCGTCCCACCCAGGATGAGCAGATCGAGCGCGCGCGACGGGCGCGGGCCGACGGCGCCGTAGCCGCTCACGTGCGAGGCGTGGCGGGGCCGACCCAACAGGCTCCCGGGCGACGCGGACAGCGCAGCAAGCGCCACGGACCCCGACTTGAGAAAGGCTCTGCGGTCGGTCATCGCGCACACTCCCCATTGGATGAGCCGGCTCCCGGCGCCCCACTTCGGTTCGCACGCGAGAGACCGCCGAACATCCCGCGCGAGCTCCTCGCGGGCAAGCCGGGCGCCGCGGCCTCAGCGAAGACCGATGACCACGCCCAGATGGAAGGCCAAGAGGTCGGTCCGAGACCGGATCGCTTCGATCTCGATGCCCCCGCCGGGGGTCTCACGCAACCCGCCCTCGCGCAGGTACTCCGTGAGGCCGTGGCGGACGTAGCCGACCCCGACGTCGAGCGAGACGGGGTTGTGTCGCGCCCTCGCGAGGTCGACGCGCACGCCCGCTCCGCCCCCGAGCGCGTACGTGACGTCGTCGAAGTTCGTCGAAGAGGCGAACGGCTCGGCGTCGTAGGTGCCCTCCACGGAGGTCGTCGTGGCGAAGTACGAGAAGCCCACGGAAGCCCGGACGTAGGGTCGTACCGCTCCCTCCCCCAGCGTGAGCTGGGGTCCGAAGCCCGCCGACCCGATCCAGTTCCGCGTGGTCACGTCCACGTCCACGAACGGGATGGTGGGGCTCAGGCGACGTCGCACCGTGTTGCTCCCGTACACGATCCACGAGCCGTCGAGGCGCAGGCCCAGACGCTCCCGGTCGTCGAGATAGAGGACGCCGGATCCGCCCAAGCCGCCACCGACGTCCACGTAGTCCCCGAACTCGCCCACGGGGATCGCCAGGATCAGGTCGAAGGTGAACTCACCCCGGACCGGACCGGCCTCGTACCGAACGGCCGGCTCCCGGACGATGTCCTGGGCGGCCAGCCCGCGCGGCGCAAGCAGCGCCACGGGCAACAGGATCGACGCCCGTTGACTCCGGCTCATCATCGATCCGCTCCCACTCCCTCGCCCCGATCGTGCCGTCGTGCGCCGCGGCGGGGCGCCACGCGCCGCCCGACCGATCCCAATATCGTAGAGCCCACCCGCGGGCGGCGTCGGAGCCCTCCCTCGAAGTCCGGTCCGGGTTCTCCCCACGGGACCGCCGGAGGATCGACCCCTCGGATGCGACGCGGCGGCGATCCATGACACGTTGTCGTGGGCCGAGACATCCTGTCCGACGGAAGCGAAGGATTCGGGGTCCCTCGCGGCCATCGATCGCAGTGGACCGGCCGCAGCCGAAGCCGTGGCTGCGGCCCGGGACGCGGCACGGTTGATGCCCACGCGCCCTCCGGGAGCGTACGACTCCGTCCGGGAGGTCCCATGAGGACTCGATCTTTGGTCCGCCGTGCCGCCGCAACCCTGGCTGCGCTCCCGGGACTCGCCCTCATCGCCCCCGCGGCCTTCGCCCAGGACCCCGACGAGTCCGACGCCGGAAGGGGCTACTTCCAGATCGGGTACATCGGGCTCGACCTCGACGATCTCAACGACCGTCTGGTCGGGTCCGACTACCCCGAGCTCGGCGGCTCCTTTCTGACCCTGGGCGGGGGTGGCTACGGGGAGCGTGGCCGACTCCTCATCGGCGGGGAAGGCCACGCGGTGCTGGGGTCCGACGAGGACACGGCCGACGGCGGGACGAAGCTCTCGATCTCGGGCGGATACGGCCTCTTCCGGCTCGGCTACGTGGCGTTCTCGGGAGACGGCGCGGACATCGTCCCGGCGCTCGGGATCGGCGGGGGCATCATGACGCTCGACCTCGTGGACCGCGACCTACCGACCTTCGACGAGGTCATCGAGGACCCGGAGCGCAGCTCGCGCCTCTCGACCGGCATGTTCCTGCTCGACCTGTCCGTCGCCCTGCACTATCGCATCACGAGGGAGGGAGACGACGAAGAGGGGCCGAGGGGTCTCCTGGTCGGAGTACAGGGGGGCTACGCATTCGCCCCCGGTGACACCTCGTGGACGCTGGACGAAGTCAACGACGTATCCGGCGGGCCCCAACTCCAGATCGAGGGCCTGCACGTACGCGTGTCGATCGGGGGCTGGCGTGGGGGGAGATGATGGCGATGCGGTCCGGGGGGTGGAAGCCCCGATCCAATGTACTGCTGACGGTCTTCGCGACTGGGGCTCTGGCAGTGCCGGTCGGGGTGTCGGGCGTAGCGCAGGGGCGCGCGCCACAAGCGGTCGTGGAGCTCGGCGCCGACCAGGACCGGCCCGGCACGAGCGACGTGGAGAGCGGATGGGGGTTCGGGATCATCGCCGCGTACGACCAGTTTCGAGACGATCTCCTGGTCCCGCTCCGCTGGAGCGGGCCCGCGGTCGGGCTCCACGTAGGCTGGGGACGCCGCGACGAGCGGTCCGAGGGAAGCGTGTCGATCGTGCTCCCCGCCTCGATCCTTGAGAATCGCTTCGGGGATCCGGCGTACGCCCTCGGGCTGGAGGCGTCCTATCGCTACGAGCGCTCCCTCGACGCGCGCGCCGGTTCCGGAACGCTGTGGGTCGGCGGCGCGCTGAAGTGGGACCTGCACGACGGATTCTACGAGAGCTGGGACGACGAGCACATCTATTGGCTGAACGCGTACAGCCTCCGGCCCGGGCTGCGGTGGCGCCGCACCCTCGGTGAGGACACGCGCTTCTCCTCGCGGCTCGACGTTGCCGCGGTTGCGCTCGTCGCGCGCCCCCCCGAGAACCGCCTGACGAAGACGGATCCGCTGACGAGCCCCGGCTTTCACCTCGCCGAGCCCCACAAGCGCCTCCAGCTGGTGAGCGTCCCCGACTACACGTCGGTGCAGCTCGACCTGGCGCTCGCCCGGCGATGGGGTGGGTCCTGGCTCGTCGTCGCCTACGTGGTCGAGCGCTCCTCCTACGACGCTCCGGCCCGCGTCACCGGCGTATCGCATCGCATCGAGGTGTCCCGGCATGCGGTGCGGTGATCCGGCGCCGATCGTCCGCCGGGCGCGGCTCGCGCTCGCGCTGGGCGTCGCATCGCTGTCCTGGCAATGCATCAGCGAGCCCCCGCTCAAGATCCGCTCGGACACCCGTCCACCCGATCTGGGCGACGGTCTCGCCGTGGCGGCACCCGCCGCCGCCGGCTTCGACGAGCGCGACCTCGAGCGCGCCATCGATCGCTTCTACGCCGATTCGGTGCACCGCAACGCGATCAGCCTCCTGGTGCTCCGCAACCGCCTGCTCGTGGTCGAGGCGTATGCGCGCTCGACCGCCGACCGCGACGTGAAGCGCAACGTCCAGTCGGTCACCAAGAGCGTGACGTCCCTCGTCTTCGGCGTGGCTCGCGACGACGGCTACTTCCCGGACCTGGACCAGCCTCTGTTCGACATCCTGCCCGAGGCATTCGACGAGTCGCAGGCGAAGAGGGCGATCACGCTGCGTCATCTCCTCACCATGCGCTCCGGCATCGGCTTCGACAACGACGACTTCTCCCGGGAGCTGCTCATGGACCGGCCGCGAGGGCAGGCCCGCTACATCCTCGCGAAGCCCCTCGCCTTCCCTCCCGGCTCGGAGTTCTACTATCGCGACGCGGACCCGCAGCTGCTCAGCTACGCCGTGGAGACCTCGGTCGGCCGGTCCCTGGAGGAGATCGCGAGCGACCGCATCTTCGGGCCTCTCGGGATCGAGGACCACTTCTGGGAGCACAACGTCGACGGGACCTGCCTGGGCGCGCACGCGCTCTTCCTGCGACCTCGGGACCTCGTGAAGCTGGGGCTGCTCGCGCTTGACGGTGGACGCTGGAACGGAGCGCAGATCGTCTCGACGGGCTGGATCCAGGCGTCGACCTCCGCCCGGACGCAGACCGATCGGCCCGGGCTCGGCTACGGCTACTATTGGTGGGTCGTGCCCGAGCTGAGCGCCTTCACCGCCTGGGGGCACGGCGGCCAGTTCGTCTTCGTCTTGCCCGGCCAGGAGCTCGTCGTCGTCATGACCTCGCTTCCATCCGTGGACGACGACACCGTGGGAACCACACTGGAGGGCTTCCTCCCGCTCGTGCGCCTGATCGTGGAGGCGATCTCCTGAGACGACGGGGACACGAGGCCACCGATGCCGACCTGCCACGCTCTCTCCGGCTCCGCTCCTTTCCCCGGGCGCGGGGGGCGCATCTCTCGCTTTCCCGAAATCCGGCGCCCGGGTATGATGGCCGCGCCGAACTCCGACCCGGATCCTGGAGGCAAGACCTGAGCGCCCCACCGCTCCCCCGAGACGTCGAGGCCCGTCCGTGACCGAGCGGGGATCCTTCATGGAGCGCACCCTCGACGCGCTCGGCTTGCATCGCCCCGAGCTGAGGGCCTGGGCGATGTACGACTGGGGCATCTCGGCCTACGAGACGACGATCGTCGTCGCGATCTTCCCCATCTATTTCGTGCAGGTCGCCGCCGGCTCGTCCGGAGTGAACGCCTCGGCGTACATGGGCTTCGCGAACAGCATCATGATCGCGATCGTCGCCGTCGTCTCGCCCGTTCTGGGCGCGATGGCCGACTACGCGGCGGTGAAGAAGAGGCTGCTGGCGGTCTTCCTCGCCGGGGGCGTGCTCGCGACGGGCGCCCTGTTCCTGGTCCAGGCCGGCCAGTACCTGCTCGCGGTCGTGCTCTTCGTACTCGCCGGGATCGGGGCCCAGGGGAGCCGCGTCTTCTACGAGGCGCTGCTGCCCCACGTCGCGCGGGCGGGAGAGCTCGACCGGGTATCGACGGCGGGATACGCGATGGGGTACGTGGGAGGAGGCATCCTCCTGGCCCTGAACCTCGCGTGGATTCAGCGGCCCGACCTCTTCGGGCTTCCCGCGGGCGAGGGCCTCTCGCCCGCCGAGGCCACCTTGCCCGCGCGCCTCGCCTTCCTCTCGGTCGCGGTCTGGTGGGTGCTCTTCTCGATCCCGCTCTTCCGGCGGGTGCCGGAGCCGGCCGCCGCGCTCGAGCCGGACGAGACGCCGGGCATGAGCCTGTGGACGGTGGCGACGACCCGGCTGCGAGAGACGTTCCGTGAGCTCCGCTCGTACAAGCAGGCCTTCCTCATGCTGCTCGCGTTCATCGTGTACAACGACGGGATCAGCACGATGCAGAGGATGGCGACGACCTACGGGGCCGAGATCGGGATCGACGATACGGCGATGATCGGGGCCCTCCTCCTGATCCAGTTCGTCGGGATCCCCGCCACCTTCCTCTTCGGCGTCCTGGCGGGGACCATCGGGGCCAAGCGATCGGTCTTCGGGGGCCTCGCGGTCTTCGTCGGGGTCAGCGTCCTCGGATACTTCATGCGCACGTCGGCGCACTTCTACGCGCTCGCGATCTTCGTGGGGCTCGTTCAGGGCGGTGTGCAGGGCGTGAGCCGCTCGCTCTTCGCCAGCATGATCCCCAGGCACAAGTCCGGTGAGTTCTTCGGCTTCTACAGCGTCTTCTCCCGCTTCGCCGCGATCCTGGGTCCCGCGCTCTTCGGGGTCATCGCGCTGAGCACCGGCAACAGCCGGAACGCGATTCTCTTCCTGATCTCCTTCTTCGTCCTGGGCGCGATCATCCTGCTCTTCGTCGACGTCGACGAGGGGCGCCGCGAGGCGGCGAGGGCGGAGGAGGCGCTCACGGTCCGGTAGGCGCCAGGACCGCTCCTCCCGCGCCCGGGCGCTCCCGGGCCCCCGCCCGCCGCGGATCGGCGCGGGCCCGGATGAGGTCCGGGACGCCGGTGCCAGTCCGAGCGCGGCCCGAACGAACCGGACCGGTCCGGGTACCCCGGGTTGGCAGATCCGCGAGCCTGCGGGGAACCGGGCACCGAGCACGAAAGGGATGACACGCCGGGATCGAGGTGGGCCACACGCGCGGCGGCCAGACGGGGCCGAAGCCTCGACGTCGCGGCTGCGAGCCGGGATCTGGAGGTCGTGGAAGCGTGTCCGGACCCGGGTGTGGCGGCCACCTGTCGGAGTCCGGGCGTCGCGCCGCCGGATCGTGCTGGCAGGGCTGGGCGTCGCCGCGACCGCCGGCATCGCCGTCTGGTATGTCGTCATCCCCTACCCGTGGACCCTGGCCACCCGGAATCCCGAGCGCACGGCGCTCATCGAGCAGCGTCTCCGGGAAGCCGACGCCGCGGGGGCGTCGCTCGAGCTCCGACACGAGTGGAGGCGGCTCGGAGACATCTCTCCGGACCTCGTGCGCGCCGTGCTCGTGGCGGAGGATTATCGCTTCCGCCAGCACCGGGGGATCGACTGGGTGTCGCTCGCCGAGGAAGTCGGCTGGAGCGGTGACGGGCAGTTCTCCTGGTGGAGTCCCTCGGACCTGCGAGCCCTGGCGCGGGCCGTCGCCTACACGTGGTCGAACCGGCACGAGATCCGAGGGCGCAGCACGATCACGCAGCAGCTCGCCAAGAACCTGTACTTCGGCACGGACCGCACCTTTCTCAGGAAGGCCCTGGAGCTGGTCGTGGCCAAGCGACTGGAGCGGCGGCTGGACAAGGACCGCATCCTCGAGCTCTACCTGAACGTGGTCGAGTGGGGCCCGGGGATCTTCGGCGCGGAGGCCGCCTCCCGTGCGTACTTCGACCGGTCCGCGTCCTCTCTGTCCCTCGACCAGGCCGCCGCGCTCGCCGGGACCCTGCCCCATCCGCTCGCCTCGAACCCGGCCCGGAACCCCGGTCGCATGCTGTGGCGCAAGGCGCTGATCCTCGAAAGGCTCGACCCGACGGGTGGGATGTCGACCGAGCCGATGCCCGTGTCGGAGCCTGACATGGACCTCGTGCTTTCGGGTCCGGGCATGGGGCCAATCGGGATTCCCGCCCTACCGGGCAGTGACTCGTTGACGGTGCGGTCGGACACGCTGCCAGGGGCGGACACTCTGCCGCTGCCGGGGCCGCACACGCTGCCGGGGTCGGACACGCTGTCGCGGTCGGACACCCTCCTGAGGTCGCCCGGGGCCGCCTAGAGCCGGAGTCTGCGGGAGAGGGCGCCTGCGACGGTGCGCGGGGCGAG
>JBFFWJ010000125.1:0-8378 GCA_041570315.1 Longimicrobiales bacterium
AGATTCGATCGGCCAGGTCGTCGACTCGGAGGTTGTGCCCTGCCAGGGCGATCGGCGTCCCGAAGTGCCCGAGCTCGATCGCGCTGCACAAGGCGGCAGCGACGTCACGCACGTCGATGACGTTGACCGGACGCCGCACGGTGACGGGGGCGCCTCCCTGCAGGAGCTGAGGAATGAAGCTCTGCGCCGCGGGCTTCCGGTCCCACGGCCCCAGGCACGTCGAGGGGTTCACGACCGCCGCCGGGACTCCGGCGCGCGCGGCGGAGAGCACGACGGCCTCCATCGTGGCCTTGGCCTCGAAATAGGGGTGAAGCCGACGTCGCAGCGTAGCCTCCATGGCCTCCCTGCCGCCAGGTGGCTCGGGGCGCGGCAGGGTGGTGAAGCTCGACACGAAGCCCAGCGTGGCGCCCGAGCTCCTCGTCGCTTCGACGAGCTCTTCCGCCCGGCGCCGCGCGTGCTCGATCGGCGAGCGCTGGGCAGAGCCGCCCCGCAGGAACAGGTCGACCGGGTACGGCGCCGCGGCGTCGACGATCACGTCGTGGCCATCCGCCCACGCGGCGATCTGGCCCGGCCGGTCGGCGTCGCCCCGCGCCACCTCGACGTCGAGGCCCTCGAGAGCCGAGGGTCGGGCCGCTCGCGTCGTGGCCGTGACGAGGTACCCGCGGTCCAGGAGCTCCCTGGTGAGCGCGCTTCCGATGTGCCCCGTCGAGCCGATGACGAGAGCGCGTCGGCTCAAGCGCCGGATTCCGTCTCGAGGCGCTCGAGGACTTCGTGCGCGTCGCGCACGTCCGGCAAGTCCTCGCCATCCACGATCTTGGCGACCGCGCCGGAGACGAGCTCGCGGGCCTCGTCGCTCTCGCCGCGCGCCCGCATGAGGCCAGCCATGCCCGTGGCGGCCCGAAGCTCGTAGAACGCCGCACCGGTCTCCCGGGCGGCTGCGAGCGCCCGCTCGTAGCAGGCGTATGCGTCGTCCGAATCGCCGTGCGCCGCCTCGAGGAGTGCGCCCCGCAGGCGCCACAGCTCGGGCTCGAAGAACGAATCCACGTTCGTAGCCGACATCTCGAGCAGCCGATCGACCACGTCTACGCCTTCCTCGTACGCTCCCGAGGCCAGCAGGGCTTCCACGAGGTACGAGGTCCAGTACGTCAGAGGGAGCTTCTGCTGGATCAGGTCGAAGAAGCCCAGCCCGTTCTCGATCTCGCTCCGACCCTCGGCGAGCTCACCCGCCTCCACGCGATGCAGTCCTCGACCGACCAGGGCGGTCGAGCGCCAGAACGGAAAACCCGGTTGCGTCGTGAGGTCGATCGTCCGCTCGGCGTACTCGCGGGTCCCCTCGGGGTCTCGCAGATCGTGGTGCACGATCATCGCGAAGGCGAGCGTCAACGCCTGCGCGAGTGGGTCCACGAACTCGTCGGCCTGTCTCAGCGTGTGCGCCGTCATTCGCCGAGCGCGCGCGGGCTCGCCCACGAAGAGGTAGAGCCACTCCAGGTACACCTGGGCGAAGAGGCCGTGGTCGTCCCCGTACGTGCGCACGAGCTCCTCGTGCATGTCCGGCGACCAGTGCTCCAGCGCGCGGTCGAACGCGGCGCGCGCTTCCTCGAATCGCCCCCGGTAGAGAAGCGTCGTGCCCTGCGCGAACCAGGCGCTGACGTGCGCCGGGCCTTCGGGCAGCGTGTGCGTGAAGTCCAGCAGCTCCTGAGCGTACTTCTCCGTGGGCTCGCGTCTGCTGGCGGCCAGGTTCAGCACCCAGAGGTTGTAGAGCACGGGGGCCAGCTCGGGAGGGGTGCCCAGGGCGTCACAGAGCTCGCGCGAGCGCAGGGCGTTCTCCTCGAACTCCGGCGCGCAGTACCCACGGGTCGCGACGAGCGAGCCACCCATAGACGCCCGCAGCGCGAGCTCCTGACGGACTCGCTCCTCGGTTTCGTCCTGGTCGGCGAGGAGCTCGATCGCCCTGGTGAACGCGGCCATCGCCTCGACGTGCGCCCCACGCTTCATCGCGCGCTGCCCGGCGCGCTGATGGTACGCGACAGCGTCGTCGACGAGGCCGGCCTCCTCGAAGTGCCGGGCAAGCAGCTCCGGCTGCTCGTCGGCCACGTCCGGGAAGCGGTCCCTGAGCGTCGTGGCGATCCTTCCGTGGTATTCCTGCCGCGTCTTCCGCAGGAGCGACTCGTACGCCGCGTCCCGAAGCAGCGCATGCTTGAACTCGTAGGTCCAGTGCGGGAACAAGCCCCTGCGCGATACGAGATCGAGGTCCATCAGGTGCCTGAGCGCCTCCTCGAGCTCGTGGCTGCTCAGGCCGGAGAGCGCGAGCAGGAGCTGCTGGCTGAACTGCCGTCCGATCGTCGCGGCGAGCTGGGCGACGCCCTTGTGCTCGCCCAGCATGTCGATCCGCGCCATGAGCGAGTCGTGCACGGTGGCGGGAATCAGCCCCGTGGGCATCGGCCCGGTCAGCTCGAACCGGTCGTCGAGCTCCTCGAGCACCCCGGCGTCGACCACCGTCCGCGTCACGGCCTCGACGAAGAGGGGAATGCCCCCGGTGCGAGCGACGATCTCCTCCAGCACCTTGTCGGGAAGAGACTTGCCCCCGACGACCCCCGCGACGAGCGCACGGGTGTCGTCGCTCGGGAGCGCCTCGACCGTGTGATCGCGCCGGGACTCTTCGGGAGTCCACAGCGAGGGCAGGTCGGGACGCGTCGACGCGAGGACCAGCATCGGAACGTCACCTTGGCGGGCGACGACCGACGTGACCAGCTCCAGCGTCGTCGGATCCGCCCAGTGGAGGTCCTCCATCACCACCAGGGTCGGAACGCCCCCCGGAGAGCCGACCAGAAGCTGGGCCAGCACCCCCATCGTCCGCTGACGCTGCATTTCGGGCGCCAGCTCCAGCTGCGCGTAGGGTTCGCCGACGGGAATCTCCAGAAGCGCCGCGAGGAGCGGTACGGCCTCCGGCGGGGCAACCGACCGCTCGGTCGCCAACCGCTCGAGCAGGCCGACCGCCTCGGCCGGTGGCGCCTCCTCGTCGAGCCCGAGTCGCCGCTCGAGCATCTGGACGATCGGGTAGAAGGCGCTGTTGCCGTGATAGGGCGAGCACTCGAAGGCGAACTCGACGTGGTCGTCATCGGACACCATCGACCGCGCCGCTCCCAGCAATCGAGACTTCCCGATGCCGGCCTCGCCGCGAAGGAGCACGGTCTGACCGGACCCGGCCACGGCGCGCATCCACGCCGTGCGGATCATGTCCAGCTCCGCTTCGCGGCCGACGAAGGGAGCGAGGCCCGACGCCGCCGCGGCCTCGAACCGGCTGGCCGCGTCGCTGAGACCGAGAACCCGCCAGATCTGCATGGGCTGCGAAATCCCCTTGAGGATCCGCGATCCGAGATCTTCGAGCCGGAAGGAGCCGGCGACCAGCTGCCGCGTCGCTTCGCTGATCAGAAGCGAGTCCGGAACCGCCTCGGCCTGGACCCTCGCCGCCACGTTCGGAGCCTCCCCCAGGGCGAGCGTTTCCTGACGCTGTCCGCTGCCGACGTCCCCCACCACGACGAGGCCCGTGTGAATGCCGATCCGGACGGAAGGCCTTATGCCCCCGACCATCACATCTTCGACCCTCGTGAGGATCTCGAGTCCCGCCCGAATCGCGCGTAGCGCATCGTCCTCGTGGGCGTTCGGATACCCGAAGTACGCCATGATCCCGTCGCCGAGGTACTGCGCGATGTGCCCCTCGTACTGCTTGATCGCGTCGCCACAGATGTCTTGGTAGCGCGCGTAGAAGTCCCGCAGCTCCTCGGGGTCGAGGGATGCGGCGAGCGAGGTCGAACCCACGAGATCGACGAAGAAGATCGTCAGGTGACGGCGCTCCGCGACCGACTTCGCCAGCTCCACCAGGGAGGCTCCACAGCCGGCGCACGTCGTCGCCTGGCGATCGTTGTTCAAGCCGCAGCTCTTGCAGGACACGCCCAGGGGCGACCCGCAGGCCCCGCAGAATTTCGCGTCCGGCAAGGCGGCCGCGCCGCACTGGGTACAATGCATACGCTCGAGATCTCCTCGTCAGGCCCGTGAAAGGACCCATTCGGGCAGAGACGCGATGAAGCGCTTGTCGCGAGAGTCGCCGAGCGCGCCGAAGGTGCGATCGAATTCGTGCATCGCCGCCCCGGCGAGGCCGTGCGCGACCTGACGCGCGTACGGTACGCAGTCGTAGGCCTCCATGCGCTCGCGCACCCACGCCACGTCCTCCTCGGTCCGCTCGCTGCGCCCGGTCGCGAGGAAGGCCCCGAGGCGGGCGCGCTCCCGATCCGTGCCCAGCTCGAAGAGCCGGATCAGCATGAGCGTGCGCTTGCCCTCGTAGATGTCCCCGCTCAACTCCTTTCCGTACGCGATGGCGTCACCCTCGAGGTTGAGCAGGTCGTCCTGGATTTGGAAGGCTGCCCCGAGAAGGAAGCCGAAGCGGATGAAGCGGTCGGACTCGATGGCGCCGTTCGTGGCGATGAGCGCACCGATCCGCGTCGGGTGGATCGCGAGGAGCCAGCAGGTCTTCTTGAGCACCATCTCGAGGTAGTCCGCCTCGCGCACGTCCGTCACGTTGTGGCGGCGCCAACCCAACTCGAGGGCCTGCCCCTCGGCGGACTCTCGAGCCATGCGCTCGGTCTCCTCCAGGATGCGCATGGCCAGATAGGGGCCGAGCCGCCCGCGATTGTCGATCAGCGGTCGGAGCGCCAGGAGTGAGAGCGCGTCACCCACGTTGATCGCGACGGCGACGCCTTCGGTGCGGTGGAGCGTCGGACGGCCACGTCGCTCTTCGCTCTCGTCCTCGATGTCGTCGTGGACGAGCATCGCGTTGTGCATGAGCTCGATGGAGACGGCCGAGAGGATGGCGTCGCTCATGGAGCTTCCGAACGCTCGGGCCGTCGCGATGCAGAGGCTGGGCCGGAACCCGCGCCCTCCGCGAGTCGGGTAGTCGGCCACCAGGTCGTACAGGTATTCGCGCGGCTCCGCGTCCGGGAGATAGCGCACCAGCACCTCGTGCGTCGCGCGGCCGTACTCCTCGAGCAGAGAGGGGACGAGCCCCGGCGCTTCGGCCACGGTGGCCACGGCGAGGACAGGCCCCTAGTCCGTGGGGGTCGGCTCTCGGATCTCGACCACGATCTGGCCCTGCTCCGCCCCCTGCCGGTCCCGGATCGTCGCGCGATAGGTGCCCGGCGCCTGCCCATCGGGCACCGACACGGTGACACGGACCCGATTCTCTGCGGCGTCGGACTCGAGCGTGGCCCCCGTGAAGGAGTCGGCCCCCTCACCCCGTCGCTCGAACGATCCCGCCGAGAGGTCGAGCGCCGCGGCTCCGAGCCTCAGACACGCCGACACCGACGCCGGGTTGCGCGACGCGACGCTGGTCGTAACGCGCGGAGCGCCCCACATGCCGCCCATCCACGACGCCGGCGACATCCACTGCGACGCCATCCCGCCCGCACCCGGCACCCAGGCCGACATCGCCTGCGCCCACATCTGCATCATCGGTGCCCAGGGTGCCACCATCGGTGCCCAGGGGCCCCAGGCCTTCACCCAAGAATCACCGAAGTCCCGGCTCCAGTCCGACTGGCACATCGTCTGCGCTCCGTAGTCCGTGGCGGAGGGCCGATCTCCAGGCCCCAACGAGGTGACCGCTTCATGGTCGACCGTCCGGACGGCTGCCTCTCCCGGCCTCGCGAGGCCCTCGAAGCTCGCGGGCACGGGAGCGCGGGCCCGATTCCTTCCGGGACCGTGCACGAGCCTCCGAAGCGCGTGTCCAACCGGCAGATACGTCCCGAAGCTCCCGACCGATGAAAAGAGTACCCCGAGCCGGGATCTTCCGCCACCTCCGCTCCCGGGCCGGGACCGCCCGGAGACGAGAGCCGCGCCGGCATCCAGGCCGGCGCACGGGGTCAGAGCTCCAGCGCCCGGTCCAGCCGCTCGAGGTCGTTGATCACCTGGAACTCACCACCGCCGGAAACGACCCGCTCGCGCCACGAGTCCAGTCGGCTCGCGTACCCACGGGGATCGACGTTGTCGGGGCCGAGCTTGGTCACGTTGAGCGCGATCACGCGCACTCCGGCGAGATCCATCGGAAAGTCGCGGATGAAGCCCTCCGGAAGGTCCTCCTCCATGTCCGAGAAGATCAGGATGGTCTTGCGTCGGGGCTCGACCTCGTCGAGCCACTCGGCCGCCTGGAGCACACCACCCGTGATGTCGGTGTGGGAGGCCGTCCGGACCGTATCGGCGAAGTGCGTCACGATCTGAAGGAAGCTGCGCTTCTGGTCGTTGGCGACCGACGGACGCTCGTCGAAGGTCGCCCGCACGAGGATGTCCTTCTCGCTGAAGCTCCCCCCGTCGATCCGTGCCACGCCGAACGAGTCGCCTGGATCCAGCGTGCCCAGGAGGTAGTTGATCAGCCCGCGCGCCCGATCCAGCTCTCCCGCATAGGTGCCCGAGGTGTCGATCAGCAGGAAGACCCCTGATCCGGTCGGACCGCCCGCGCATCCCGCCAGGAGCGTGAGGGCCAGGAGGGCTCCCGACCCGCGTGCCATCGATCGATTCATGATTCGCTCTCCGCCCGATGCTTCCGGAATCCCCCGCCGTATCACGCCGTCGTAGCGCGGCCGTCCGCCTTCGCGACCGCCCCGCGGGAGCGCGCCTGGAGGACCGATTCCTCCACCTTGAGCGGAAGGAAGATCACGATGTCGTAGAGGTTCTTCAGCCCCTTGCCGGCATGATCGGCGGCGAAGCCGAGCAGGTGCACCGCGAACGCGAGCATCCGGAGGAGGCCGACCGCCACCTGTCCCAGGACGATCCGAGAGGAGTGGATGAACGACTCGAGCGGGATCGCCACGAAGGTCAGCGCGAAGGGCAGGATGAAGCCCATCACCATCTGCCCGACCGAGGGGATCCACATGAACTCGGGACGCTGCGCGACGCTGCCCGAAAGCGTCTGCGTGAGCGCAGCCCGATCGGCCGCCAGCATGTCGCGCATGTACGCCAGGGAGGACTCGATCCCCGCCAGGACGAGGAGGATGCCGAACGTGGCCCAGGCCATGCGGATCCGGGTATGCCGGTCGAGGCGGCCGATCACCGGGAAGAGCCGCGTGATGCGCAGGGCCTCCATCAGGAAGAGACCCATGGTGATCTCGACCAGGATGATCACGAGCGCCGCCACGTCCGAGGTCTGCATCGACCCGAGTCGACTCGTGGCTCCGACCATCTCGGACATCGGCAGCGCGATGAGCTGGAAGTTGATGAAGCCACCCAGGGAGGCGATCAGGAGGACCAGGCCCGCGATGACGAACTGCGTCATCGCGGACGACGCGAGCGCGCGCTCGGCCGCATCGGTCCTGGCGGAGATGCCCCTGTAGCTCTCCATCAGCTCGTCGAGATGCCGAGAGCGCTCGAAGATCCCCGCGACGGCCTTCTCGACTCGGGTCAGCGTGGCGTCCATCGAGCGCCAGGTCGGTACCATCTTCGACAGCAGCTTGTGTCGCTCCGTGCTCGAGGTGCGATACCGCTCCATGGCCTCGTCGTGGGACTGCTCGATCGCGACGCGAAGTGCGTCCACGGCCTTTGCGGCCGCGTTCTGCGTGCCGGCCCGCTCGACGAGCTCACCGGCGGCCTCCAGGGTCTGAGTCCATGCCTCGGGTGCGGGCGGGCCGTCCGTCGAGCGGCGGTAGTCCTCGTCGATCCGATGCACCTGGTCGGCCAGCTGCTTGTGCAGCGCCGGGTAGGCGGCGAGGTCACGCTCCACGCTCGCGGAGATCCGCCGAAACTCCTGCTCGATCTGCCGTTCGGACTCCTGAAGCCCCGTGCTGAGCAGGACCTCGCGGTTGCGGGCCGCTAGCCGCTCCTGAACGCCCGCGATCGCCTCCGACGTGAGCTTGCAGGCCTGCATCAGGGCCCGGGCGATCCCCTGGATCACCTTGTGGGCGGGCGCGCGCGCGCCCCACATGCCGACGATGAGAAAGAAGCCCGCGACAGCTGCGGACAGACCGGGGCTCTCCGGCCAGATCATGAGCCATGAAGGCATCGTGCGTCTCCCCGCGGAGGGTGAGAGGGACCCGTGCCTTGGGGGGAGCCGCCCGGTGACCCCCGAACCGGTGGCCACGCGGTGCCCGAACGAGCACGAAGCATGCCACCTGGGGCGCTCACCGGGCGTTCCCGGTTCGTAACCAGCCGAAAAGGAAGGACTTCCGCGAGGGATCCGCGAATCCGGCCCCTCCCCGATGCCGGGCCGGCACCGCGTGCGGGGCTGCAAGGACGGCGCACGGTATGAAGCGGACGTACGCAACCGGGCGCCCGAGGCACCCGGAGCCCAACCCTACGCCTGCCCTCCCCGTCCCCCCAGGAGGCCCGTGAGGTTGGGC
>JBFFWJ010000126.1:0-8340 GCA_041570315.1 Longimicrobiales bacterium
CGGCTCAACGAAGCGGGCGGGGCGAGGGTCCTGTGGGATGGAGCCGGAGGACGCTCCGGCGCTAGATTGTGCGTCCGCGTGGCCCCCCCGAGGCCCAGGACCCTCCCTCATCCAGCGATCGTTCCCATGCTCAGGACCGTACGTTTCCTGCTCGGCGTCCCCACCGTGGCATTGCTCTTCGCGTGCCAGTCCGCGAGCGCACCGCCGCCCACGTCCACGTCGCCCCCCCCGTCGCCCGCCGAGGAGTCCGAGCCGGCGGCGGACCCGACGACCGCGGACGGGATCTTCACGGTCGGGCAGGCGGAGCGCGGATACGAGCTCTTCCGGTCGACGTGCTCGGAGTGCCACGACGCCGAGGACTGGACCGAGACCGGGTTCAAGGGCCGGTGGGAGGATCAGTCCGTGTTCCAGCTCTGGTACTACATCAACGACCGCATGCCGTATGACGACCCGTGGAGCCTGACGCGGCAGCAGGTCACCGACGTGATCGCCTACATCCTGCAGCTCAACGGCCTTCCTGCCGGCGACGTGGAGCTGGGCACGGACGACGACACGATCGATGACTACTGGATCGCGTGGAGCGCGACGAATTGATCCCGACCGCACGAGGCGCTCGCCGGAGGACCGGGCTCGTCGAGCGGGAGGCCGCGTCGACCTGAGGGATCAGCCCCAGGACGAGACCGTCAGCTGAAAGCCGTCGGGATCGACGAGATCGAACGCGCGGGCGCCCCAGGGCATGTCCGCGGGCTCCTTGGCGAGCGTGCCGCCTCGTCCCACGATGTCGGCCGCGAGCTGGTCGATGTCCTGCGCGGTGGACAGGTACAGGCGGAAGCCCTGCCCCTTCTTCCGGTCCCATCCCTTGGCGCCGTCGTCCTGCCCGAGCATCAGGCGGGTCGCGCCGGCGACGAGGGACACGCCCATCAGCTCGCCCTCGTGCTCCCAACGCTCGTCGACGGTGAACCCGACCACGTCGCGATAGAACTTCAGGCTCTCGTCCAGATCGTTGACAGTCAGGGAAGGGGTGATGCTGCGCAGGCGCAGTGATTCGGGAATGCGGCGGGAGCGGTGCTCGGGGGTCGGTGCGGTCTCGGAGGTCATCGCTTCTCTCGTTGACGGGGCTGAACGTGATCGGCTCGAGGGATGATCTCCCCGAAGCTCGAGGGATGGAGGACTCAGCGCACGGGCCCGGCCGCCCGGCGACGCGCAGCTTCCATGACGGAGAGCACCCTTCGGAAGTTGTCGGGCTCGTCGTGGCGGGCCGCGACGGCGGCGGCGGCTCGACCCATGGCGTCGCACACCTGCGGGCGCGCGAGCGTCCGGATCGCCTCGGCCACGTCGACGTCGCTTGCCGGGTCGACCACGAACCCGGTGGCTCCGTGCTCCAGAAGCTCGGAGGCTCCGGCGTAAGGTGTCGTCACCACCGGAAGGCCACAAGCCATGGCTTCGAGCGCCACGAAGCCGAAGGCATCGTGCCAGGAGAGGTGCACCAGCGCGTCCGCGGCCGCGAGGGCCCGTATGGAGGGTCGCACGGGCCCCGCGAGGGTCACTCGGTCGCCGAGGCCGTAGCGCTTCACGAGAGCGGCGGCCTTCCGCCGCTGCCCGGGTCCGGTGCCCTTGCCGGCCACGAGCAGATGGACTGGCACCGGCGCGCCTGCCTTCGCCAGGACCCGGAGGACTTCCCACAGACCCTTGCGACGGAAGTTGTGTCCCAAGAAGAGGAGGCACAGAGCCTGCGGAGGGATGGACCACGCGGCGCGCATTTCCTCGCGCAGGGCAGCCCTGGCCTGGGGCGAGAACTCCGCGGTGTCCACCGCGTTGAAGACCACGTGCACATGCTCCTCGGGGATCCGGAAGCTGTCGAGTATGAGCCCCTTCATGTAGGCGGATTGCGCGACCACGTCCGGGGGCGGCGACCGGCCCTCGTAGAACGCACGCTCCCATCGTCGCTCGGCCAGGACCCATGGCGCCTGATGGACGGCTCGACGGATCGCTCTCTCGATCGGGCTTCGGAACGAGCGGAGATTCTGGCTGTTGTGCTCCGTCCCATAGCCGGCGCGCAGCACGTTGGGCTGAATCCCGCGGTAGCGTCGAGCCCGCTCCGGGTTGAGCAGGAGCACGTCGAGCTCGAGCTCCCGCACGCGGCGTAACAGGTCCGTCCGCGACAGATCGCCGAGACGCAGCAGGTTCGCGTTGCCCGGCCCCTGGACCTCGTCGGGCTGAGGCCGGAGCGTGAGGAGGTGGACCTCGTGCCCGCGGCCGGCCAACCAGGTGCCGAGCCGCCAGAGGTATCGCTGCTGGCCCGGCTCCGTGGCCGCTGCCGTCCGGATGTCGATGCCGACCCTCACGGAGCGTCGGGCTGCGGAGAGTCGATGGAGCCTTCCGGGTCCGAGCGGGAGGCCCTCAGCGACGAGCCTCCCGACGGCCGATGTCGATCGTGGCGAAGCCGCCCTCGCCCCATCCCATCACGAAGACCGAGAAGCCCTGCTGCATCCGCAGCTCGATATCGTCGGCATTGGCGGGGTAGCCGCAGGCCACGTCGAACTCCTTGCACGCCGCGAGCACCTTCTGGATGGCCGCCTCCCAGGCTTCTTCGTCCAGGACCCGCTCACCGTCCGGGCCCACGGTCGAGAAGATCCTGCGGAGGGTCCCGGCTCCGGGCCAGAGAACGCCGATTCCCTCGACGGCCGCGATCTCGCGCACGTTGGCCAGGCCCTCGTGGCTCTCCACGATCGTCCAGTTGATCAGCTCGCCCTCCGGGTCGAGCGGCCAGAGGTCGGCCTTGCGCCGGTACTCGTCCTCGGAGATGCCCCAATACGCGGGGGCGGATCCGACATGGTCGGGCCGGGTGCCCCCGTCGGAGCGGAAGCGCATGGCCTCGAGCCCGCGCCGGACCTCCTCCGCGCTCTCCACGCCCACGAACATCACCGCGCTGACACCGGTATCGAGCTGCCGCCCGATGTCGCGAGCCACGCCCTCGGGGTCCTCGGAGATCTTGGGCGCCTTGACGACCAGCGGGTAGGAGCGAGCCGAGGCACCCGCCTCCCGTAGCGCGCCGACGTACGCCTCCCACGCGGGGAGCGCCGGGTCCACGCCGCCCTCCATGGAGCCGGTGAACATGAAATCGGCCTTCGAGTAGGCGAGCGTCTCCAGGGCCAGCTCCATCGGGGTCTTCTGCTCGGGTGCGGGGCCACCTCCACGGCCTCCGCGGTTGGCGGGTGCGTAGAGGCCGAAGACCGGGGCGCCGGCCTCGTGCAGCTCGATCATCCGGTTGATCCGCTGGGCGTCCGCATCGGTCGGGGCCGAGGCGAGCGCGACCGCCGCGATCGCGAGCAAGGAGAGGGACCGCATGGCTGCCTCCTGGGTGTACGGTCGGGGCCGAACGAGCCGCCCGGCAGCACGGTAGACGGGAGGGCGAAGGTCGGCAAGGATGGGAACGGAGCGGCGAGCGGCCTACCTTCCGGGCCGAGACGGCCCGCGGCCCGCACGGAAGCCCCGAGCGGGACCAGCCGTGGGTCACAGGAGGCCGGATGGAGTCGAGGAGCTCGATGGATTCGCCCCGTGGCACCGGAATCGTGGAGGATCCCGAGGAGGGTGACGGCCACGAGCGCGATCCCCTGGAGACGTACCGCGAGGCAGCGCGCCGCCACGGGTCGGCCCTCGCCCAGCTGCGGGCGCAGGTGCGCCGCATCGAGGCCGGGCGGTTGGGCAGCTTCCTGGCTGCGGCGATCGTCGGGCTCCTGTACCGTGAGCTGCCCATCGGCGCGACCGCGTCGCTGTCGATCTCCGCAGCCGCGGCGCTCGTCTTCCTCGTGCTCGTCGTGCGGCATCGCCGGGTGCGCACCGTCCTGCTTAGGTCGGAGGCCGCCGAGGCGCTCGCGCGTCTGGGGCAGCATCGCCTGCGCAGGCAGTGGGATGGCGTCGCCCGTCAGCACGCCGAGCTCGGATACGTCGATCCGCTGCTCGACCCGAACCCGGAGCCGGACGAGGGGCACCCCTACGTCGAGGACCTCGACCTCTTCGGAGAGGCGTCCGTGCGCGCCCTCCTCGGCCCGACCCCGACGCCGACCGGGCGGGCGGCGCTGCGGGCATGGCTTTCGGCTCCGGCCGCCCCGGACGAGGTGCGCGCCCGGCAAGGGGCGGTGCGGACCCTAGCCTCGGACTTCGAGGGACGCGAGGCGCTCGCCACCGAGGCCCTGTTGGTCGAGAGCGTCGGCGAGCCGTCGTGGGCGCGCTTCCGTGCCTGGCTGAGGGAGCCTGCGCTGTTCGGCGACGGTGGCTCGCCCCCGCCGGCGTCCGCTTCGGCGTCGCCGGCGCCCGCCTCGGCGTCGCCGCTTCCGCGGTGGTCGATCGCGGCGGCCCGCGGCCTTCCGCCGGTGACGCTGACGCTCTTCGCTCTCGACGTGGGTGCCGGTATGGCCGTCCCCGTCTGGACGTGGGTCCTGCCCCTCGCGGTCCAGGCGCTCCTGTCCCGGCGCTGGGCGCGAGCCCTGAACGGCTACTTCGCCCGGGCCGTCGAGCCGTCCGGCGGGCTGCGGCGCTACCACGGGCTCCTGCGGGCCTGGGAGCGGCATCCGGCCGAGAACGCCCGACTCGCCGGCTTGCGGGCCCGCCTGACGGGCGAGGACGGGGTGCCGGCCTCCGACCAGATCCGGCGGCTGGAGCGGTGGCTCGACGCCGCGGAGAGCCGCCGGTCGCTGTTACACGCGCTCTTCGGGTGGGCCGTGCTGTGGGACGTGCACGTCGGCTGGGGACTCGAAGCCTGGCGCCGCGACGCGGGCTCCCATGTCGAGGAGTGGCTCGAGGCGCTCGGGGAGCTCGAAGCCCTCTCGGCGCTGGCCGCGCTCGCCCACGATCACCCGAGCTGGTGCTGGCCGGAGGTGCGGGAGGGCGAGCCCGGCTTCGAGGCGGAGGGGCTGGGTCATCCGCTGCTCCCCGAGTCCGTGCTGAGGACCAGCGACGTCCGCGTCGAGGGCCCCGGGCGCTTCCTGCTCGTGACCGGATCGAACATGTCGGGCAAGAGCACGCTGCTGCGCTCGATTGGGCTCGCCGCGGTGCTCGGTCAGGCCGGCTCCGTCGTGTGTGCCCGGCGCGCCACGCTGACGCCCCTGCGCACGTTCACGTCGATGCGGGTCCACGACTCGCTCACCGCGGGCGTGAGCCTCTTCATGGCGGAGCTGAAGCGGCTGAAGGCGCTCGTGGACGAAGCGGACCGGGGAGCAAGGGGCGGCCCGGCCCTCCTGTACCTCATCGACGAGGTCCTGCAGGGGACGAACTCGGACGAGCGGCGGATCGCCGCGCGCCGGATCGTGGCGCACCTGCTGGACGCGTGGGCGATCGGAGCGGTCACGACCCATGATCTGACCCTCCACGAGGAGCCTCGACTCGACCACGCCGCCACGAAGGTGCACTTCCGTGAGCGCGTGGGCGGGGCAGAGGGGGCGGCGGTGCTCACCTTCGACTACCAGCTCCGCCCGGGTCTGGCGACGAGCCGCAACGCGCTCAAGCTGCTGGAGATCGTGGGCCTCGGTGAGCCCGATGCCGAGGGTCGGGGGTGAGGCCGACGGTCGGGGTCAGCGCGGATCGAGGCGAAGGAAGCGCCGCGGGGGGAATCCGGTCACGATCCGCAGGGGCAGGCCCAACGGGTGCTCGGAGGCGACGCGGCGGTGCTCTTCCTCGGTCGCGGGCACGGCGCGATAGGGGTGCGTCACGCCGTCGATCGTCACCTCGACCTCGGGATTCCGGAGCGCCCGCTCGTACCAAGCCCGGGGCCAATGGTTGGCCGCCACGAACAGCTGTCCTCCGCTCTCGAGTCCCGAGACCACGCGGTCGTCCGTCGAGCCCTCCTCGTCCGTGGTCGTGATCACGACCGTGTCGTCGGAGGCGGGCTGGAAGACGCCGAGCAGCGACTCGAACGCGACCACGACGATCACGTAGACCACGGCCGCGATCAGGATCAGCCTAAGCATCGTCATGCCGCACCTGGCGGTCAGAGGAAGCCGTCAGGGCGAGGCCGTTCTCGATTCTCCGGCCGTGGCTCTTCCGGCAACTGGGACCCCATGTCAGTTGGTGGACCAATTGATTCACGATGTGGAGGCAGGCGCAAGGCGCGGGGAGCTCGAGGAGTGCGTGAGCGCCGACGGTACCTCGACCTCGAGCGGACCTCGGGCCACGATCGGCTGGCGACAGCGAGCGCGTGACTCGGGCTTCCTCGGATCTCCCGTTGGTTGCGCCGGCTCGGCCGCGCGCGAAGTTCGTGATGCGCCTGAGCCCAATCACAGAAGGAATTCGCCAGGAGGAGCCATGAGGCGAGCGGTCGTGCTGTTCCTGTCCGCGGGTCTTGCCGCCGGGTGCGGTGGCCCGGACGTCGATGTCGCCGCCGAGCTCGCAGCTCTCAGGGCGGCGGCCGTCGAGTACCACACGGCGGCGAGCGAGAAAGACGCGCAGCGGGTCGTATCCCTCTACGACCGGACGGCCGTCATGGTGCCGCCCAACGCTGCGCTCGTGGAGGGCATCGAGGGGGTCCGGGAATACCGTTTCGGGTTCATCGAGACCCCCGGCGTCGAGCTGTCATTCGAGATCGTGCGAGCGGAGGTCTCGGCCTCCGGCGACATGGGATGGACGCTGTCCGTCGGACAGATCGCCATCAATCGTGCGGATGGGCCGCCGGGAAGGGACGTGGTCCGTGACTTCCACACGTGGCGAAAGCAGACCGATGGCAGTTGGAAGGTCGTAGCGGACGTCTGGAACTCGGGGCTTCCCGTGGACGGCTAGCGCGCTCTCGACCGCCCGGATGATCCCGCACGGCCCGCCCTCATCTCGTCGTCAGTGGCGCATGCGGAGCCGCCTGTCGACCGGTTGCTAGCGGTTCCGTTCCTGGTAGCGGGCTCCACTGAGGACGGCGGAAAGTGAGTAGTTGCCTTCGTGGCAAGCATACTCGTAGAGCAAGTCGTCGAAGCGCTCGAATGGGATTTCGCCGCCCCACGGCTCGGTGTAGGTGGACGGGTCTTCGATCGTGAAGTCGTACAGGATCGTGTCCTCGTCCACCCGCGTGAACCGCTCGGTGACCTTCGTCTGTTCGGTCGCCTCGATGCCACGAAAGAGATGATCCGGCCGCAGATTCGTCGTCTCGACGACCAACGTCTCACCCTCCCATCTTCCCCGGGAGTCCCCGAACCAGGGCGTGACGTGCGATGGCAGGGGCTCGCTGTCTCCCAGTCTGATGATCCGGACGTCGTGCACCATCTCGGCCAGGATCGCCACGTAGTCGACGGTCTGGACGATCGTGTAGTTGTTGTTGTAGGCCGAGTTCGGAATCATGGGCGGCCCGGCGCTGGTCCCGAACGACACGATGCACCGCTCCCCCAGCGGTCTGAGCTCGGGGTGGTCGTACTGCTCGAACTGATCCCGCAGCGCCTGACGCTCCTCGACGCGCCGGCGACCTTCGGCGGTCAGGGGAGGTCGGCGGCCGTCGGCCGGTCGTGTCACCAAGGAGGTCCGCGGCTCCCCGTTTACGATGGCGACGCGAGAGCCTCGATCCCAGTAGAACTCGTTGTATTCCTGGCCGCGAAGCGCGGCCTCATTGCTGAGCGTGCCGTCGCTCGTGGGCTGGGCGGCGAGCCGACCGCATGCAATCGTGCCCGGGTTCGGCGGGCAGTCGCCCTCCCACTGCTCCAGGGCTGCAACCTCTTCCCAGGTGAAGGCTGGCCCGTCTCCCTCGGCGCGCTCAAACGGGGTGAGCGTCGCGTTCGTCCAGTTGCCCTGCAGGTCCGGCCGACCGTCCGGCATCCGCGGCAGGTCGGCTGAGACCCGGGTCTGAGCGTCGAGGGGAGGAGCGACCCACGGCCATGCCATCGCGAAGAGGGCAGCCGTCAGGCCGCATCCAAGGGCCGTGCCGGGAGAGGAGACGAAGTTGGCGAGCATCACGGCCTCCACGCTGTGACTTTCCGTTCTCTCAACATCCGGGGACGTCGGAGTCCTCGTTGCTGGGCCCGTCCAGCACACGGAGCCACGGATACCAGGTGCCGCTTGGGGCTGCCGATCGTGTGACGTCCGGACGTTGCCGGTGCGATGCCCCACGGGCGCCGTGCTTCAGTGAAGTGAGCGTAGGCGAACGGAGTCGGCAACCGTTCAGCGTCTGCCGGCGCGGCGCGAAGGCGCCGTGCTTCAGTGGAGCGAACGTAGTGAGAGCAGCCGGCAACCGCGCTGTCGGCAGAAGTCGACGCCAACGAACCCATAGACACCTCTGCGCGGACACGCCCCCCTGCCGGGGATCAGCGGTGCTGGGCGCGTGCTCGCGTCCCGAGACTGCCGCACAGGTCAGCCGGGAGCGAAGGTTCCGAC
>JBFFWJ010000127.1:0-8299 GCA_041570315.1 Longimicrobiales bacterium
CCCCGGCCCTTCGGGGGCGGTCCCTCGACCGACTCGCAGGAGCGGACCCATGAACGCGTCCTTCCTCCGGCCGCTCGTGACGCTGGCCGTCGCCACCACGCTGTCCCAGCCCCTCTCGGCCGCGGCGCAGGCCGTTCCCGCCGAGCGCCTGGACGCCCTCCGCTTTCGCCACATCGGCGTGGTCGGCAACCGGGTCGCGTCGGTCGCCGGCGTCGCGGGCGACCCTCTCGTGTACTACGCGGGCGCCGCCTCGGGAGGGCTGTGGAAGACCGAGGACGCAGGCTCGACGTGGCGCCCGGTCTTCGACGACCAGGACGTGCACTCGGTCGGCGCGCTCGCCGTGTCGCAGTCCGATCCGCGGATCGTCTGGGCGGGCACCGGTGAGCCGCACATCCGGTCGAACGTCACGGTGGGCAACGGCGTCTACAGGTCGACGGACGGCGGAGAGAGCTGGCGGCACATGGGCCTCGACGCCACCGGGCGCGTGAGCCGCATCGTGATCCACCCCACCGACCCGGACGTCGTCTACGTCGCAGCGCTGGGTCACGCGCACGCTCCGCAGCCGGAGCGCGGGATCTACCGGACGCTCGACGGTGGGGAGAGCTGGGAGCAGGTCCTCTTCGTCGACGAGGGCACGGGCGCGTCGAGCGTGATCATGGACCCCAACAACCCGCGCATCCTCTTCGCCGGCATGTGGTCGGTCATCGTCAACACGTGGGGGCGCGAGAGCGGTGGCCCCGGCTCGGCGATCTACCGCTCGAGCGACGGGGGGGACACGTGGACCCGGCTCGAGGGCCGCGGCCTGCCCACGCTGCCGGTCGGCAAGATCGACGTCTGCATGTCGGGGGCGGACTCCCGCCGGGTGTACGCGCTGATCGAGACCGGCGACGGCGTGCCCTGGCACGGCCGCGAGACCGAGTCGGGCGAGCTGTGGCGCTCCGACGACGGCGGCTCGGAGTGGGAGCTCGTCAACCACAGCCGCGATCTCGGCGGACGCACCGCGTATTACAACAACTGCCGGGTCCTCCCCGACGACGAGAACGAGGTCTTCTTCCTGACGGCCGCCCTCTCGCGCTCGTATGACGGCGGACGCACCTACGTGAACCACCAGGGCGCGCAGCGGCCGGGCGGAGACTACCACGACCTGTGGATCGACCCCACCGACGGGGACCGGCTCATCATCGGCAACGACCAGGGCGTGCACATCTCGGTCAACCGCGGAGAGACCTACCACCGCGTCGAGCTGCCGATCGCGCAGATGTACCACGTGACCGTGGACAACGCGATCCCCTACCACGTTCTGGGCAACCGGCAGGACGGGCCTTCCTACCGCGGCCCCAGCAACCCCCTCTACGGCAACGGCGTGATCCCCCGGGGCGACTGGCACCAGGTCGGGGGTGGAGAGAGCGGCTTCGCCACGCCCGACCCCACCGACCCGAACATCGTGTGGTCGAGCGCTTCGGGCTCCGGAGCGGTCGGCGGCATCGTGGTACGCCACGACGAGCGGAACCGGCAGTTCCGCGACGTCGAGGTCTGGCCCGAGAGCACGATCGGGTGGCCGGCCGCCGAGCTCCGCTACCGGTTCCAGTGGACGTTCCCGCTCCTGGTCTCTCCCCACGACAACGGGACGCTCTACGTGACGAGCCAGCACGTGCACCGCACGCGCAACGACGGGCAGAGCTGGGACGTGATCAGCCCAGACCTCACGACGAACGACAAGAGCCGCCAGGGGATCTCGGGCGGCCTCACCCCGGACAACATCGGGGTGGAGTACTGCTGCGTGATCTACGCCTTCGACGAGTCGCCGGCGCAGGCCGGCGTCTTCTACGCCGGCTCCAACGACGGCCGCGTGCACGTGAGCCGGGACGACGGCCGCACCTGGACGGACGTGACCGGAAACTTCCCGGACTGGCCGGCCGACGGCGTCGTGCGCGGCATCGACGCCTCGAAGTGGGACGCGGGCAAGGCGTATCTGGCGGTCGAGGCGCACCAGGTCGGGGACTTCGCGCCGTACGTCTACCGCACGGACGACTACGGCGGGAGCTGGACCAAGATCGTCGAGGGGATCGACGAGCACGTGCTCAGCTTCACCCGGAGCATCCAGGAGGACCCGGTACGCCCCGGGCTCCTCTTCCTCGGTACCGAGAACCGCATCTACGTGAGCTTCGACGACGGAGACCGCTGGCAGCCGCTGGTCGGCAACCTGCCCCCGGCTCCGATGTACGGCATCGTGATCCAGGAGCACTTCGACGACCTGGTCATCGGCACGTACGGGCGCGGGTTCTGGATCCTGGACGACATCACCCCGCTCCAGCAGCTCACCGACGACGTGCTGGCTTCGGCGGCCCACCTGTTCGAGCCCCGTGACGCGTACCGCTTCAACCCGCGCACCGCGCCGGCGGTGCAGACCATCGACCCGAGCGCGGGCGAGGCCCCGCCGAACGCCGCCTTCCTCAACTACTGGCTCGGCGAGGAGAACGAGGGCCGGCCCGTCACGCTGCGCATCTCCGACGACCGCGGAGCCACGGTGCGAACGCTGGACGGCACCAGCCGCGCCGGCATGAACCGCGTCTATTGGGACTTCCTCGGAGAGCAGAGCACCCCCATACGTCGACGGGTCCCGCCCCTGTACGCCGACTGGGTGGACTACGGGCCCGAGCGTGTGCGCGTGCAGGGCGGGCTGGCGCTGCGGCACCCGCCCGGCACGTACACGGTGACGCTCGAGGTCGGCGGCGAGGAGCTCACCGGGCAGCTCAGGGTCCTGAAGGACCCCAGCTCGGAGGGCACCCTCGCCGACATCCAGGCCCAGCTCGCGCTCCTCTCCGAGGTCCGCAACGACCACGACGCCGCGGCCGACGCGGTCAACCGCATCGAGTGGGTCCGGCGGCAGCTCTACGACCTCGTCGACGTGCTCGAGAGCCAGGGCGACGCGGGGGACCTGATCACCCGCGCCGGCGAGGTGGACGCCGCGCTGGTCGCGGTGGAGGGACGGCTGATCCAGCTCCAGGCCACCGGCACCGGACAGGACGGCGTACGCTGGCCGGCCATGATCACGGAGAAGCTCAGCCGGCTCTACGGCGGCATCGGAACCGCGGATTTCCGCCCGACGGATCAACAGGGCGAGGTGCAGATCCTCCTGCGCGACGCCCTCATGGACGCTCGAGCCGAGCTGGAGCGCGTGCTCACCGAACAGGTGGCGGCCTTCAACGATCTCGTGCGCGCGCGCGGCCTCAACCCACTCATCAGCGATGGAGCACCGCAATGAACGCTCGACCTTTCCCTTCCCTCGCGCTCCTTCTCTCGGCGTTGGCCCTCGTGGCGCCGCCCGACGCCGCGGGCCAGGAGGTCGCCGGCCGCTGGCTCCTGTCCGTCGAGCTCGATGCGGGCAGCGGCGACGCCACCTTCGTCTTCGAGGTGGACGGCAACGCGATCAGCGGCACGTACTCGGGGACCCTCGGTGAGCAGTCGGTCACGGGAACGATCGACGGCAGCTCCGTGACCTTCGGCTTCTCCGTCGACCAGGTCGGAGACGTGTCCTTCCGGGGCACGGTCGAGGGGACCTCCATGAGCGGCACCTGCGAGTACGGCATGCTCGGCTCGGGCACCTTCCAGGGGCGCCGGACCGAAGGCTGACGTCCGGCCGCGGAAACACGGGACCCGGGCGCTGGTACCACGTCTGGCCGTGGGGACGCACGTCGGGCGCGGCCCGCCGCGCGGCCGACCCGGGCCTGCCCGTCGCCCCCCCACGAGACCGGAACCCAAGCTGGGAGCGTGCACGTGCGCACCGCCATCGCGGCCCTCGCCGCCCTGACCCTCGCGGCCCCGGCCGCGGCGCAGGAGGAGACGATCCCCTCCGGCCTCGTCGCGTACGAGCTGGAGCGCTCGCGCACGTGCGTGGACGTGCTGGCGCGGCTCGCGGACCTCGACGAGCAGCTCGCGCCGCTCGCCGAGCGATCGCAGCGCCTCCTGGCCATCGCCGAAGCCGTGGCCCTCGAGGACGAGCGGGTCATGGAGGAGCTCGACCGCGGCGACCCGACCGAGCTCGAGGTCCACGAGTGGTTCACGCGGGATCGCGAGCTCGCGCAGCGCTACGTCGCCACCCTCGCCGAGGAGCTCACCGAGGAGCGCGCGGCAGCCCGGGAGGCCATCAAGGTCGTGATCACGGATGCGCTCGCCGCGGTGCAGTCCGAGGCCAACGCCGCGATCGAGGCCTCGGACAACCTGCCCCAGCGTGCGTCGCCCTGCGACGGAGCGATCTTCGTGCGCAGCGCCGTGCTCGAGGCGTGTCCCGGCGTGGAGGCCGTGATCTGCGAGCAGGCCGCCCTGCCTGCCTCGGAGGTGATCGGCTTCCGCTTCGTGGACGCGCCCGAGGCGGTGTGGGACGTGCAGGAGCTGAGGCCCTGGACCGAGCCCACGCCGATCGGGATCGGACCCGACGGACAGCTCGACGGGGCCCGCACGATCGGCTACTCACGGACGGGCAACGTGGTCGTGACCGTCGCGTTCAGCCCGCTGATCCAGGATCGCGCGGAGCTGACGCCGGAGGGGCTGCAGCGCTTCGAGACCACGAACGACTCGCTGGGCATCGTCTTCGATCATCCCGAGCTGGCCCTGACGCCGGCGCTGGGGCTCCGCGCCACGCTGCCCCGGCCGCTCGCCGACGAATCCGCCTACGTCCTGCACTTCGGCCCCCCCGAGGAGGCCGACGTCGTGTGGACGGGACCCGCGGGAACGGGGGAGCCGGTCCAGGCCACGGTGCCCCTGGGCGCCAGCCACGTGGGGCGGCTCCGCTCCGGGGATGCGCTGAGCCTGACGGCGATCCGGAGCGGGCCCGACGACGGCGAAGCCGTGTTCGCGGTCGAGCTGGCGTCCGTGAACCAATCGCGGGCGACGCAGGCGCTGTTCGGCTACATGACCGAGCAGCTCGGACGGGACCTGACCGCCCTGCTCACGCCGAGAGGCGCGCCCTAGGAAGCCTCCGCGCGAGGCACGCCAGACGCGCCCGGAGGTTGCCCCGCGCGCCGCAACCCGCGCTCAGCGGATCGGGCCGGGCCCACCCTCGCGGTCGTCGTCCACGAAACGGTCACGCGCCGGCATGATCACCTCGGGAAGCGTGCTGGCGTCCATGACCGCGTCCGCGGGAACGACCTCGTTGAGGTGGAGGAGGTAGGCGATCACGGCGTACTTCTCGTCGGCCGTCAGCACGCCCGGCGTGAGCTGCGGCATCGCCCGGCCGATGTAGTCGAAGAGCGTCGTCGCGTACGGCCAGTAGTTGCCGACCGTGCGCGTGACGGGGTTGTCCTCCCACGGCTCCCGGCCCACCAGGCGGTCGTTGGGCCCCTCGGTGCCCGTCGGCCCGTGGCAGGCGACGCAGTAGAGCTGGAATACCCGGCGGCCCTCCTCCACGCTGCCGCTCCCCGCCGGGAGCCCCTCTCCGTCCGGCTTCACGTCCACGTCCCACATCGCCACGCGCGCCTCGGAGGCCTCGCCGCCGAAGCCGAAGCGCCCCGGAGCGTGGGCCGGAAGCGCGACCTCGTCCAGGAGGAAGGCCTCGTCGCCGACGGCGGCGGCTCGCGGAGCCGCGTCCTCCGCCGAGCCGCACGCGCCGAGGCCGATCACCAGCGCCATCGCGACCGGTCTCATACCAGCTCCCCGAGGCCGAAGGTCACCTCGCCGGTCCGCGCGATCTTCCACGCCCTCTGGTGATTCTGGTGATAGGACGTCCCGGGTCCCCGCGCCTCCCAGAGCTGCTGGACGGTCGGCTGGACGTATCCCGTCTCGTCGGTCGCGCGGCTCAGGACGAGCGCCTCCCTGCCGTTCCACTCGAAGAGGTGCCGGAAGCGGACCGTGCACTTGGGCAGGACCGGCCCCTGCACCGCCGCGTCCACCCACCTCCGCCCCCCGTCCGTGCTCACCTCGACCCGGGTGATGCGTCCGCGCCCCGACCAGGCCAGCCCCCGGATCTCCCACCAGCCCGGCTCCGGCAGCGCGTAGGGGTACGAGGGGAAGGTGATCACGGACTTCGCGTCCATGGTGAAGCTGAACTGCCGTGCCGTTCCGTCGCCGAGGGGGTCGGTGTACTTCGACGTCTCTTCGCGGGTATGGGTCGGCCGGTCGCTGATCTCCAGCCGGCGCAGCCACTTCACGTTGGTGTTGCCCTCCCAGCCGGGGAGGAAGAGCCGCAGCGGGTAGCCCTGCTCCGGCCGGAGACGCTCGCCGTTCTGCCCGTACGCCAGCAGCGCGTCGTCCATGACCTTGTCGAGCGGAACGCTGCGCGCGAGCATCGCCGAGTCGCTGCCCTCGGCGAGGACCCAGCCGGCTCCCCGCCGCACGCCGACCTCCCTGAGGATCGTCGAGACGGGGACGCCGACCCACTCGCTCGTGCTCAGGAGGCCGTCGAGCGCCTGGACCGTGATCTCCGTCGGCATCCGCTCACGGTTGTACGCCCCGCCCCCGTTGCCGGAGCATTCCAGGAAGCGGATCCGCGAGACCTGCGGATAGCGCACCAGGTCGGCCATCCGGAACGTCATCGGACGCTCGACCATCCCGTGCACCAGCAGCTCGTGGTCCTCCAGGCGGATGTCGGGCACGCCCGCGTGGTGCCGCTCGAAGTGCAGGTCCGCGGGGGTGATCACGCCCATCAGGTCCTGCAGCGGGGTGCGCGAGGAGCTCGACAGCGCTTCGGTGCGGAGAAGGCGGCGGGGCTGCTCGGCCGGCGCGCGCGCGCCCAGCTCGGACACGAAGCGTCCCGGCACCTTCGTCGGGTCGGTCGCGGAGGGCGCCTCCTGCGCCACGAGCCTGACGGCGTCTTCCTGGGTCCTGACCAACCCCGCGGCGATGACGCCCGAGGTGGTGGTGATCCACGCGCGCCGGGAAATCCTCGATCCTTCGCCCCTGGGCATTCTCGCTCCTCCGGGAATCGATCCTGAGTCCGCGCGACAACCTGGGCCCCCGCAGGGGCCTCGGCCAGGGTCGCGAACCCCGCGCCGCCCGCGTCGCCGCGTGACCCGGGCTCGCTGGACGCGCTCCGGCTCCTCGGGCAGATTGAGGGTTCGGTATCGCCTCCCGCCCTTCGGAGCTCGTCATGCGTCGATGTCACGTCCTCGCCGCCGCCCTCACCGTCGCCCTGTCGGTCCCCCTCGCCGCGCAGAGCGGGCCCGAGCTTCCGCCCGGCTTCGACGAGCCGATGCCGCTCCATCACGGCGGCAAGGGCCTGGGACCCTTCTCGCGCCCGATCACCACGAGCTCACACGAGGCGCAGCTGTACTTCGATCAGGGAGTGCAGCTCCTGTACGCCTTCGACACGCGTGGCGCCGCGCGCTCGTTCCGCGAGGCGTGGAAGCGTGACCCGAGCTGCGCGATGTGCTACTTCGGGGAGGCCTGGGCGTGGGGCTCCTACCTCAACGGCCCGATGACGGCCCCCGACGCCCCGCGCGCCCATGCCGCGATCCGGAAGGCGCTCGAGCTGGCGCCGGGACACACGACCGAGGTGGAGCGGGCGATGATCGAAACGCTCGCGCTGCGCTACGAGCCGGAGCACGATCCCGACAGGCGCCGCGAGCTCGACCGCGCGTGGGCCGAGGCCGCCAACGACCTCTACCGACGCTACCCGAACGACCTCGACATCGGCTTCCTGGCCGGCGAATCGCTCATGCTCCTCCAGCCGCGCCGCGGCCGTTGGGACATCGGCAATCCGGAGGTGCAGGAGATCCACCGGGTGCTCGAGTCGGTCCTCGCCCAGGACATCACGCACCCCGGCGTGTGCCACCTCTACATCCACGCGACGGAGCCGACCGTGCGGCCCGACAAGGCGGAGGGCTGCGCCGAGTTCCTGGGCCAGTCGATTCCGGGGGCGAGCCACATCCAGCACATGCCGTCGCACACCTGGAACCGCGTGGGGCGCTGGGCCGACGCCGTGAAGGCGAACACCGACGCGTGGCACTCCGACCTGAAGGCCGACTACGGTGAGGGCTTCGCGATCTACCCCTCGCACAACCTGCACATGCTGCTCTTCGCCGCGTCGAACGACGGGCAGGGCGCGGTGGCGATCCAGGCGGCCGACAACTACTCGAACCTGATGGACGGCGGCACGTTCTACGAGGCGCTTACGAGGGTGCGCTTCGGGCGGTTCGAGGAGCTGATCGCCCTGGACGATCCGCCGGAGGGCACGATCTTCCGCGGGCTGTGGGACTTCGGGAAAGGCTACGCGCACCTGCGCCTCGGCGACGAGGGAACCGCGCGCTGGTACCTGCACCGGATCCAGACTGCGGTCGAGGAGGATCCGGAGGACAACTTCCGC
>JBFFWJ010000128.1:0-8147 GCA_041570315.1 Longimicrobiales bacterium
GGCTGCACCTGCTGCTCGAGAATCTCCTCCGCCGCAAGGACTTCGCGGCGCGCACGGATCAGGCGTTTCAATCTGTGCGAAGGCAAAATGCCTGTGGAATGCTGCCCATACGGCCCCGGCCCGGCAGCTTCTCCGGGGCTCTCGCCGAAGGGAAGCACGGCATCTTGATTCATGGCGGCTCTACCGGGGCAGTTCAAGCCGCAGGCGGTCCTCGGGGTCTCGCGCCGGGCCGGACGTCCGAGCCCGGTGGGCCGCCCCGCGCCACGACGGGGGCGGCTGGCTCCCGGCTACCCTACGGCCAGCTGGTGGTCCTCGATGATCCGGTTGAGCGTCGGTCTCGAGATCCGCAGGAGCCTGGCCGCCTCGCTCTTGTTGCCGCCGGTGTCCTCCAGGACCTGCTTCACGTGCCGGCGCTCGACCTGCGAGCGGACGTCGGAGAGGCTGAGCGGCCCCGCGGCCTGAGCGGAGCCGGATTCGCGCTCCTCGCCTCCCCCCGCGGCCGCGCCGATGTCCTCGAGCGTCAGAGCCGGGCCCCGGCTCGCGACCAGAGCGCGGGTGATGACGTTCTCGAGCTCCCGGACGTTGCCGGGCCACTCACGGTACGTGAGGGCCTGCAGGACCTCCTTGGGCACGGCCGGGGTGGGCAGGCCCGCGCGATACGCGGCCCGGGCGACCACGTACCGGACGAGCAGGGGGATGTCCGAGCGACGTTCACGCAAGGGCGGCACCCGGATCTCGACGACGTTGAGACGGAACAGCAGGTCCTGCCGGAAACCGCCTTCTTCGACCATCTGCTCGAGCGACCGGTGCGTCGCCGCGACGACCCGGACATCGGTCCTTCTCGGCCTGTCTTCGCCCACCGGGTAGAACTCCTGCTCCTGGAGGACGCGGAGGAGCTTGGCCTGAAACGCCAGGGTCGTGTCGCCGATCTCGTCGAGGAAGAGGGTCCCGCCGGCGGCCACGTCGAACTTTCCCCGACGCTCGGTGACGGCGCCCGTGAAGGCACCCTTCGCGTGCCCGAACAGCTCGGACTCGAGCAGCTCCGTCGGGATCGCGGCGCAGTTGACGCCGACGAAGGGCCCTGCGGAGCGCTTCGATGCGTTGTGGATCGCCTTGGCGACGAGCTCCTTTCCGCTGCCGGTCTCACCCCGGATCAGCACGGGGGCGTCGAAGTCCGACACCGCGCCGACCTTCTTGTACACCTCGATCATCGACACGTGCTCGCCCACCAACCCGTGCGCCGGGTCCAGGTTGACCGCCTGCGGGCCGCCGCCCGTGGCGCACGCGTGTCGGCGCTTGGCCAGGCAGCGCTCGACGACGCTTCGGGTCTCGGCCAGGTCCAACGGCTTGACGAGGTAGTCCGACGCTCCGGCCTTCATGGCCTTGATCGCGCTGCCGACGTCGGCATGACCGGTGAAGATGATCACGTCGGTCGCGGGCGACGTTTCGCGGAGGTGCGCCAGCAGCTCCAACCCGGACATGCCCGGCATCTGGACGTCGGAGAGCACCAGATCGGGATCGAACTCGCCGATCCGGTTGAGGGCGGCCGTCGCAGACTCCGTGACCACCACCTCGTAGCCGAGGTCGGTGAAGTAGGAGCTCAGCATGTGCCGATAGGAAGGCTCGTCGTCCGCAACCAGCAGGCGGACGGGTCCCCGCTCGCCCCCGTCCCGTGCGCTCATGGGTCCCCCCCTCTGATTCTGCCTGGACCGGAACCTGGAAGGCATGATCCATGCCATGGGCGCCGCTGCCGTAAAATCATTCTCTGCAACTACTTGAATGCATCACGCCCACGAACGGGCGTCAGTCTGTCGCCCCAACCGGAAAAAGTTGATGGGCCCGGGCGCAGCGGTGGAGAGGACGCCGCTGGGGCAAGGGGGACGGGCGCGCCCCTCCCGCACGAGCGCGCCCGGGACGCCGGGGGCTCCCGGGAGCCCGGGGCACCTCCCGGGCCTCCCCATCCCGCAGGCGGCCGTCCTTCGCGGCAGGCAGCCGGTGAGCGATTGCCCCATGCCGAGGCGGTCCCCACCTTGCGCCGCTCGGGCGATGACGCGTCGAGGGACGGCATGAACGTTGTTTCGGGTCGGTCGTCGAGGGGAGTTGGCGTTCCGGGGATCCTCCGCGGGCCGGAGCACCGGCCGGCACCGCCGGCCTGAGGGGGGAGGCCCCGGCGTGACCCTGTCCGGCAGTCGTGTCGCCATCGTCGGTGGCAGCATCGCCGGTTGCGCGGCGGCCATCGCCCTGAAGAAGGCGGGATGCGAGGTCGCGGTGTTCGAGCGATCGAAGGGCGAGCTGGAGGACCGTGGCGCGGGGATCGCCATTCCGATCCCGCTGCGCGACCAGCTGCAGGCCGCCGGCTATCTCCCGGGGGCGTACCCGTCCTGTCCGCTCGCCAGCCGGTGGTGGGTGCTCGACGACGGGACGCCGCAGGGCCGCGTGCTGTGGAAGCAGCCCGGGCGGGCCGTCACGAACAACTGGGGCGTGCTGTGGCGTTCCCTGCGCGCCAACGTGGACGACGGCGACTACCACGGCGGCGTGACGATGCGCTCCTACCGGGCGGATCCTGACGGCGTGACGGTCACCCTGGGCGACGGCTCCCGACGGCGCTTCGACGCCCTCGTGGGGGCGGACGGCTACCGCTCGTCGATCCGCCGGAGCATGCCCTGGGGCTCGGAGGCCGACTACGCCGGATACGTCCTCTGGAGGGGCAACTACGAGGAGGCGCGCGTCACCGACCGCACCTGGATCGAGCGGACCGACGCCGCCCGGGCGTGGACCACCGTCTGCTTCGACGGAGGACACGGCGTGGTCTACATGATCCCCGGCTTCGACGATCGCACCGATCCCGGCCACCGGCGCGTGAACTGGGCGGTCTACACGCCGCAGCCGGAGGGACTCGACTTCACCGAGCCGACCTCGATCCCACCCGGACACGTCGGCCGCGAGCTCCATGCCCACCTGGACCGGCTGCTCACCGAGCGCTTCCCCCCGCACATCGAGGCCCTGATCCGCCCGAGTCCCCGCGAGGAGGTCTCCATCCAGCCCGTCTACGACGAGCTGCCGGTGCGCTACACCGGGGAGCGCGTCCTCCTCCTCGGCGACGCGGGCGCCGTGACGCGACCGCACACCGGGAGCGGAGCGACGAAGGCGCTGCAGGACGCGCTGGCCTTGGAGAGGCTGGCGCGGGAGTCCGCCGATTGGGGCGCCCTTCTGGCGGCGTACGACGACGAGCGCCTCGCCAGCGCCCACGCGATCGTGGAGATGGGACGGCGCCTCGGGCGCGCGCAGGTCGAGGAGACGCCGAATTGGGGCGACATGACCCCGTCCGATTTCGACAGGTGGACCAAAGCGACCCTGGCCGGAGAGAGGCTCTACTTCTACGGAAACACGGAGGAATCGGCCGGCGGATGACGCGAGCACCTCCCAGCCCGAGCAAGAGCCGGTACGCCGGACCCGCGATCGTCGAGCTCTTCGTCGTCATTCTCGGGATCCTGATCGCCTTGGAGCGGCGTCGACCTTCTCGCAGGAGGGCTTCGTGGCGACCCGCGGCTCGGATCCCCATGTTGCCCGGATGAGCGCGCAAGACCGGCCTCGCGAAGCCTCCCCCGGCCCGCTCCCCATTCCGGGGCGCGCCAACCTCCTGATTCTCGCGGCCGCCGCCCTCGTGAGCGGCTCCGCCCTGTACGTGGCCTCCCACGCGGCCCGGTGGCCCGTGGCGGCGCTCGCCGTCCTCGTGTTCGCCGCGTCCGCCAACACGCTCTTCGCGCTCCTGCACGAGGCGGTCCACGGCATCCTGCACCCCTCGCCCGCGGTGAACCGCTGGGGCGGGCGCCTGGCCGCCGCGTTCTTCCCCACGGGGCTCATGGTGCAGAGGGCCTTTCATGCGACGCACCACGAGAACAACCGGAGCCGGGCCGAGCGCTTCGAGTACATCCACGAAGGAGACATCGTCTGGCTCAAGTACGCCCAATGGTACGCGATCCTGACGGGGGTCTACTGGCTGGCGACCGTGGGCGGCGTCGTCGCCTTCCTCCTGGTTCCCGGGGCGCTGCGGACGAAGCTCCTTCGTGGCCGGGACTCGCGCGTCGCGACCCAGACCAGCGCCCGCCCGTACCTGGACGCCCTGGACGAGCTGCCACCGGTGACCGCGAGGCTGGAGCTGGCGGGCACCGCCGCGTTCCAGATCGGCTTGATCTGGGCCCTGGACCTCTCCCTGGGCGGCTGGCTCGCCTGCTACTACGCGTTCGGGCTCGCGTGGAGCTCGCTGCAATACACCGACCACGCCTTTTCGCCGCTCGATCCGGAGAAGGGCGCCTGGAACCTCCGGGTCAACCCGCTCGTGAGGATGATCTTCCTGAACTACCACTATCACCTCGCGCACCATCAGAACCCGCGGGCATCCTGGGACCCGTCGTGAGCCCGTTCCACCCCTTCGGCGAAGTCTCCTGCGAGCTCGAAAAGCGGAAGTTCGGAGGCCGCTACCGCGAGTACTACTTCACCGAGACGCCCTTCTCGAAGCCGGCGCTCGACGCGGATACCTACCTGATCATCGGGCGGCGGGGCTCGGGCAAGACCTCGCTGAGCGAGTACTTCGGCTTCCAGCAGCAGATCGGCAACGCGACGAGCATCGACGTGAACGAGCCGGGGGTCTACAACGCGATCCTGAACCAGGTCATCCGCAAGATCGAGCACCCGTCGGAGCTCGCGATCCCGCTCATCAAGGACATCTGGGAGTACACGATCTGGCAGCTGGTCCTGCACCACCTGAAAGGACGAGGCGACAAGATCAAGGCGGAGTTCATCGTCGAGGGAGAGCCCGGGTCGCCATCCGCGATCCTGCGATCCCTCTTCACCGGGCTCCTGCAGAAGTACGTGGTCGGAGAGCAGGCGGACCTGAGCTTCCAGGTCACGAGCAAGCTGCACGGCAGCGGCTTCCGAAGGGCCAGGGAGGGCGTGCTGGAGGCGACGCGCAGGTCGCCGGTCATCGTCGCCATCGACTCCATGGAGCACTACTCCACCGAGGACCCGTACGTGATGTGGGCGACGGCGGCGCTCGTCGAGTGCGCCAGCGACCTCAACGCGCAGTACGCCGAGCAGGGGCTGCACGTGAAGGTGTTCCTGACCGACGAGATCTTTCCCTACTTCCAGGAGAACGTCGTCACGAACGTCTCGAAGCACATCCGCCACCCGCTCTTCCTGCACTGGCGTCCGCGGGACCTCGCCCGCCTGGTGTGCTGGCGCCTGCACAAGTACCTGTCGCAGTCCGGCGAGCACGCATACGAGGTCGACGGGGAGATCGACTGGACGAGCTACGGCTCGGTGGTGTCCCAGGTGTGGAACCCGCTCTTCGGGGCGAGCCTCGGCGGCGGGGGAGGGCTGGAGGAGCACACGTTCCCGTTCGTGCTGCGCCATACGCAGATGCGGCCCCGTCAGCTGATGATGATCTGCAACCGGATCGCGCGGCGGGCCCGCGACGCAGGGACCTTCCCCAACGCCGGACCCGAGCTCCTGGCCTCTGCGGTGCGCGAGGAGGGCCTGCACCTGTCCAACGAGGTCGTGAGCTCCTACAGCCGGATCTGGCCCAACGCCGGCCAGATCGTGGGTGCGCTGAGCGGGATGCCGCCCCGCTTCGAGGGCCGCGAGCTGGATCGCGTGGCCAAGCGCACCGCGGCCGAGTGGCCGGACGGCTTCTCCCGGACGAAGTTCAAGCGGCTGGTCACCGAGCTGGGCATCGTGGGTCGCCAGCGGCGGGGACCCTCCGGCTCCGAGGGCGTCGTCGAGGCGGACTTCGAGTTCCTGCTCGAGGACCGCCTCTACCTGACCGAGAAGGACATCTGCGTGCTCCACCCGATGTTCTATCGGAAGCTGAACATCGAGGCGGAGCCCGGCGTCGTGGTCTACCCGTTTCCGGATCACCCGGACTACAGGGACCTCCGGTACTTCGGGTAGGACCTCGCCGTCCGAGCTCGACCGCTTGGGGTCGTATCGAAGATCTCCCTCCGTCGAAGGAACCGGCCGGGGACCGCTTGGACGGCTCGCGAGGAGAGCTGGTGACGCCTTCCGTGGGCCGGGAGCCCCCGGCCTCGGGCTCCCGACCCACGGCGTCATCGCCTCAGCCGGACGGGCGGCACCGGGTCATGGCCCGGGGGACGGCAGGACGATGGCGGCCGAGGCCGCCCAGTTGTTGTCTTCGTCCCGCTCGTCGACGCCCGGGTAGTAGTTGGGTCCCTGGCCCGGGAACGCGTCGGCCACCACGATGATGTGAGCGCCGCCGAGCCCCGAGGTGTCGAGGGTGCGGGTGAGGGTGAAGGACCCGGACCAGCCGTCGGCCAATGGATAGGTCCAGACCGAGTACATCGCCGTGACGTGGACGTCGCCGGCGTCGAAGACCGGATCGGACGAGACGAAGACCGCCACGTCCCAGGTGGAATTCTCAGGATACTCGAGAGCGTCGACTCCGATGTTGGCCAGGGTATAGGTCACGGTCAGTCCGGAGGCCGTCACGGACGTGACCTCCACCGAGGAGACGACGAGATCGGGTCCGTCCACCACGACCTCCGTGGTGGTCGTCTTCCCGCCACTCTCGGCGGTGATCGTCACCTTGCCGGGCTTCCTCGCGGTCACCTTACCCGTCTCGTCGACCTGCGCGATCGTGGGATCGGAGCTCTCGTAGGCGATCTTGCGATCGGAGAGCACCTTGCCGGAGGCGCCGCGGGCCTCCACCCTCAACTGCTTGGTCTCACCGGATTTCATCCGGTCCTTGGACTCGTCGACGTAGGCCACGAGCTCCACCTCCTCTCCCGCCGCCTTCTTGCTGAACCCCCCGATCGCCGCAGTGACGGTATTGGCCACCTCGTCGACGACCGAGCCCGGGAGCTGCACCCAGTGCCCATCCTCTTCGGTGAGGATCGTCAGGTTCGCCTCGGCCACGGAGCCCAACGCATCCTGGTCGTAACGAAGGGTGAGCGTGGCGGGCGGATCGAAGACGGTGCCGTCCGGGCCGAGGTCGAAGACCGATCCCTCCACCAGACCCACGGACGCGGGAACCGTCGCCGGGAAGACCGTCAGCTGGACGGGCTCCGCCAGCGCGCCAGACTCGACCGTGAGGACCGCATCTCCACCCAGAGCCGATACCGTGCCGCCCCCGACCCCCATGGGGAAGCCCTCGATGCGGAACTTGATGGGCAGCGTCCGGCCGTCGAGCAGTCCGATGGTGTGCGCCGTCGACAGGTTGCGGACCTCGCCTCCGGTCGACCCGAGCTGGACGTCGGCGAATCCCAGCTCGCTTCCTCGCGCGAAGATCTGGATACGGTAGACGACGGGAGCCGCCTGGAGATCGAACTTGTCCGTGTGCCAGTTCAGGATGTACTGCTCGTCGTCCGGCGCCACCCGAATCGTTTCGGACGCCGGACCGCTCGCCGGCGTGTACTCTGCCACCGGATCACCGACGCACGCCCCGGCGCTCCACGCGCATATGCGGACGATCGGATCGAGGGATCCGTCGAAGGGACCCGCGAAGATGCCTGGTGCCGCTACCATTGGCGGAAGGAAGTAGAAGTGGCGATTCCCCTCGTGGGCGCCGTCCGAGATGGCGAGCTGGGGCAGCGGATCGGGGCCGAAGGCGCTCTGGTCGCAGGCCGACAGCCCGATCGCGATCGTCGCGGCGAACAGCACGAACCTGGGTCTCGAGCCTCTCATGGTGACCTCCTGGGACTGCAGGGGTCGGGTCGACGGATCGACGAGCCGGTGCGCGCCCACCGCGCCCGTCCACCGGCAGGAGGCCGGCGACCCCGATCGTGAAAAGGTGCGCGCGTATCAGGACTCCGGGTCGAGGTCGGGCGTCAGCGCCGGGGTGTCTCGCGGAGGTGTCGACTCCCGGGTGACCCCACCCATGGGCCGATCCCCAGCCACCAGCCGGCCGATCGGCGACCGTTCGCAGCGCGGATCGGGCCCGGACGAGGCCCACGGCGATGTGCCGAGGGCTGCCACCCTTCTCCTCTCCGATCGGGGGGCTCCCCCGGACTCGGAACGGTTCGCCACCCTCCCTTCGATCAAGAGGCGTGCCGCGGTCGTCAGCGCATACCAAGTATCGTCACGCGAACGACTTGGAGAATTCGAGCACTCTCCGTGCGGAACGCGGAGCGTAA
>JBFFWJ010000129.1:0-8103 GCA_041570315.1 Longimicrobiales bacterium
CTCGCGGCGGGCGCGCGCCTCGAGCAGGAGGGCGCGCGCCGCCGCCATGCGCTGCTCGAGCTCCCCCGTCGGGATCCCCTCGGCCGCGGAGACGGCCTCCGTCCCGTGCGGGAGGTGCAGGATGCTGCGGCCCTCGAAGTTGCCGCCGGGGCTGACGTCGTACAGGCGCTGGAAGAGGCGCGCCTCGGCCGGCTCGAGGAGCGCTTCGACCTCCGCGGGCGACCACAGGTAGAAGGTCCCCTCCTCGCCCTCGGAGTCGGCGTCGCGCGCGGAGTAGAAGCCGCCTTCGGGACTCCGCATGTCGGCGAGAAGGTAGTCGAGCGTATCGATGGCCACCGCGCGCAGGTCGTCCGAGCCGGTGACGCGGTAGGCGTCGAGGTAGCAACGGGCGAGAAGCGCGTTGTCGTAGAGCATCTTCTCGAAGTGGGGGACGAGCCAGCGCTCGTCGACCGAGTAGCGGTGAAAGCCGCCTCCGAGGTGGTCGCGCATGCCCCCCGCCGCCATGCGGCGCAGCGTGTGGACGACCATCTCGAGGGCGGCGTGGTCGCCGGTGCGCAGGTGGTGGCGCAACAGGAGCTCCAGGGTCACCGGCTGCGGGAACTTCGGAGCCGCCCCGAACCCGCCGTGCGTCGGGTCGTACCGGCTCGCGAGCGCCCGGTACGTGCTGTCGAGCACGCCGGGATCCGCGGCTCCGCCGGAGCCCGCCGCGCTCGCCTGCGACAGCGCGTCGACGAGCCGCTTGCCCGCCTCCACGACCGCCCCCCGGCGGTCGGCGTACGCCCCGGCGGAGGCGCGCAGGACCTGGGCGAAGGACGGAAGCCCGTGGCGGGGCTCGGGGGGGAAGTAGGTCCCGCCGTAGTAGGGGACCAGCTCCGGCGTCAGGAACACGGTCATCGGCCAGCCGCCGCCGCCCGTCATGGCCTGGACGGCCTTCATGTACACCTGATCGACGTCGGGGCGCTCCTCGCGGTCGACCTTCACGTTGACGAACAGCTCGTTCATGAGAGCCGCGGTCGAAGGGTCCTCGAAGGACTCCCGCTCCATGACGTGGCACCAGTGGCATGACGAGTACCCCACCGAGAGGAGGATGGGGCGGTCCTCGGAGCGCGCGCGTCCGATCGCCTCGTCACCCCAGGGATACCAGTCGACGGGGTTGTGCGCGTGCTGCCGCAGGTAGGGGCTGGACTCGTGGGCAAGCCGGTTCGCCATGGGCTCGTGCCTCCGTCGGGCTTCGCCCCACGGCCCGTCCAGCCGTGGGAAAACAAATGTAATTCCACACCCGGCCCCGTGGGTGCGCAGCCTGGGCAGGCGGACGGCCTGCATCCGCAAGTCCATATCGCAGAATGCGATCGGTCGACCACCGGGCGGCAACGAGAGCGTTGTGGCGCTGCCGGGCCGTCTCTAGATTCTTCGCGATTCCCGAAGGCCCCGGCCGACGTGGCTCCGGGAAGAGCACCGGATCCCCGCCCAGGAGAACGACGCTGTACCTGCGATTCGCCGGCATGGCGCTTCGGCGCCCGCGCCTCGTCCCCTACGTCCTCCGAGCGGCCTGGGCGTTTCGCGCCCGGCGCTGGTATCGGCGTCCGCCCTTCCTCCCGCTGCCTCCCCGCTCGTACCTGCGGTGGCGCATGGACACGGCGTTCGGGGATCCGGACGCCTGGCCGTCGCTGGACCAGATGGAGCGCTATCTGGTGTGGACCGCGCGCATGCGCGCCCTGATGCGCCGGCGCTTCGATGCGTAGGGGGCTCCTGCTCGCCGGCGTGGCTCTGGGCGCGCTCGTGACCTGGGCGTACCTGCCGGAGGCCCGCGCGCTCCTGCTCGAGGCGGCCGAGCCGCTCGTGGTCCCGATCCAACGTCGCTCCACCACCGAGGAGATGGAGCAGATGAGCCGGAACGTGGTCGAGTACGAGCGCCTCACCGGGCAGCTTCCCGAGGGCCCGTCCTGGCTCGGCTGGCTTCAGGAGCGCTACCGGGCCGACGCGACGACCCGGGACCCGTGGGGCTCCGTCTACCAGCTCGTCGTCTGGGACGACTCGGTCGGAATCGTGTCCCTGGGCCCGGATCGAACGCTCTCGACCGAAGACGACTTCCGGTCCGTGGCTCGCAGGGAGTAGCGGGGCGCGGCGCCGGGTGCTCGCCGTCCCAGCTCCGGCTACCTTGCACTGCCGTGAACCCGATCCTCTCGCCCATCCTCGAGCTCCTGCCCGAGTACGGGCCGTGGCTCCTCTTCGCCCTGGCGGTCCTCGAGACCTCCTTCGTCACGGGCCTCGTCGTGCCTTCGGGTCTCGCGACCTCCGCGGCGACGGTGCTCGCGCTGGAGGGACGACTCGAGCTCGTCCCGGTCGTCGTCGCGGCGCTGTGCGGCGGCGCGCTGGGGGACACGCTCGGCTTCTGGATCGGCCGGCGCTGGGGAGGGCGCGTCCTCGCCGAGGACAGCCGCTGGTCGCGCAGGCTCGGCCAAGGCCAACGGACGCTGGACGAGATCTTCGGCCGACACCCGGCCTACTCCGTCACGGGAGCGCGGCTGATCTCCTTCGTCCGGACCTTGATGCCGATGGCCGCGGGAATGAGCGGCCTGCGCTACCGTCGCTTTCTGCCCTACGAGCTCGTGGGCCTACTCGGTTGGGGCGCGATCTACGTGCTCATCGGCGTCTTCGCGCAGGGGAGCTGGCAGGTCGCCACGCGGGTGGTGGGGGTCGGAGGGACGCTCCTCTTTCTCGCGGTCGGGCTCGTGACCTGGGCGCTGTGGCGCAGGCGCCGCTCGGGCACGGTGAGCGCGAGGCCGGGCCCCGGGTCCGCATGAGGGCGAAGCGGCGCGCCGCAGGCGGGGCTCCGTGCTGAGGGTCGCGCTGACCGGCAACGTCGCGGCCGGAAAGTCCCTGGTCGCGTCGCTGTGGGAGGCGGCCGGAGTGCCGGTGGTCAGCGCCGACGAGCTCGCCCGCGACGTCGTGCGGCCCGGCACTCGCGGCTTCACCGAAGTCCGTGCGGCGTTCGGCGACGGCGTCGTGGCCGACGACGGCACGCTGGACCGGACGGCCCTGCGCGGGATCGTCTTCGGCGACCGCGAGGCCCGGGAGCGGCTCGAGGCGATCCTCCATCCGCTCATCCTCGAGCGCCGCGACGCCTGGATGGCGGAGCGGCGGGCGGAGGGCGCGAGCCTCGTGGTCGCCGAGATCCCTCTCCTCTTCGAGACCGGACTCGAGCGCGACTTCGACCTGACCGTGCTGGTGTACGCCCCCGACGAGCGCCGCCTCGCCCGCCTCATGGACAGCCGTGGGCTGGACCGGGACGAGGCGGGCAGGATCATGGCGGCGCAGATGGATCAGGACCGCAAGCGCGCGCTCGCCGACGTGGTCATCGACAACTCCGGCACGCGGGAGGAGCTGCACGAAAGGGCGCGCAGGGTCCTGTCCGACCTTCGAGGCCGGGCTCCCCGGGGCAGCGCTCGCATGGATCTGCACCTGCACACGGCCGGATCGTGGGATTGCCTCTCGGACCCCGACCGGGTGCTCGAGACCGCTCTCGCTCGCGGGTACGCGCGGATCGCGATCACCGACCACAACCGGCTCGAGGTGGCGCTCCGCATGGCGGAGGCGCACCCCGAACGGGTCATCCCGGGGGAGGAGGTCCGGACGGGCGAGGGGATCGACGTGATCGGCCTCTACCTGTCCGAGGAGATCGCGGAGGGCACGCCCGCGCGCGAGACCATCGAGAGGATCCGGGCACAGGGAGGGATCCCGTACCTGCCTCACCCCTACGCGGGCGGCAAGGGAGGAGGCGGGCGCATGGCCGACGAGCTGGCCGCGCTGTGCGACGTGGTGGAGGTCTTCAACGCCCGCCTCCACGCGCCGCACGCCAACCGCCGAGCCGGGGAGCTCGCGGCCCGGCACGAGAAGCTCCGCGGTGCGGGCTCCGACGCGCACACGATCGGCGAGCTCGGCAACGCCTGGGTCGAGCTGCCGGCCCACCCGAATCGAGCGGATGCGCTCCTCGGCGCGCTCGCCTCCGGCGTGACGGGGGGGCGCGAGGCATCGCGCGCGGTCCACCTGGCGTCGACGTGGGCCAAGGTGCGCAAGCGGCTCCCGGGCGGTCGGTAGCGGGGGGAGGCGGGACCGCGGTAGCTTCCGGTCGCGGCCGGCGCGGAGCCGGCGCGACGCGATGTCCCACGCCAGGGTCAGGAGTCGACGTGAGCCACCGGACCCCCACGCACCGCGTGGCGGCGGTCAAGGAGGCCAAGAACGCCTTGCTCGCCTCGCGCCGGGCGGTCCTGACCACGCACCTCAACGCGGACGGGGACGGGGCAGGCTCGGAGGCGGCGCTCGTCTCGTGGCTGCGCGCGACCGGAACCGAGGCGTGGATCGTCAACGCGACCGGCTTCCCCGCCTCGTTCCGGTTCCTGCTGGAGAGCGAGGACTGGGTGCTGCCGGCCGGGTCGAAGCGCGCCCGGGAGGCGTGTGACCGGTCGGACCTGGCGGTCGTCGTCGATACCGCGGAGGTTCCGCGGGTCGGTCGGGTGTACGACATGATCCGTGAGCTGCCGAGGCTGGTCATCGACCACCATCCCGCCGGGGACAAGCCGATCGGCGGCATCACGCTCGTGGACACCCAGGCCTGCGCGACGGGGGAGCTCGTGTACGACGTGATCCAGGCGGCGAACGGCCCGTGGACGTCGCAGGTCGCGCAGGGCATCTACGCGGCGATCCTCACCGACACCGGCGGCTTCCGCTTCGACAACGTGTCGCCACGGTGCCACGAGGTGGTGGCGGATGTGCTGCGCTTGGGCGTCGGGCCCGCTCAGATGCACGAGCGGATCTACGGGTCGGCGCCCCTCCGGAAGTTCCGCCTCCTCCGCCATGCGCTCGACACGCTCGAGCACGATGCCGAGGCCGGCGTCTCGTGGATGACCATTCCCATCGACGCGTTCGAGGAGCTCGGCGCGACCGCGGAGGACCTGGAGGGCATCGTGGACATCCCACGTTCGATCGAGGGCACGCACGTCGGCCTTCTCTTTCGGCGCGCCAGCTCCGGCGAGATCAAGATCTCCTTCCGGTCCAACGGTCCCGTCGACGTCAACGCGCTCGCCCGCAGGTTCAAGGGAGGTGGACACGTCAAGGCGTCCGGTGCGATGGTTCCGGGTCCTATGGAGCGGGCTCGTGACGAAGTCGTTCGCGCCACGCGTGAGGCGGTTCTGGAGACGATGGGAGACGGAGTTTCGCGGTGATGGGTCCGGAGACGCGGAAGTCGTCGGACCCCGGAGTGCCCGAGGCCCTGCCGCGCACGCTGATCCGACTGCGGGAGCGGTTGGGCGTCGAGGCGCTGGACCGGATGTGGGTGTTCCCGCCGGTCCGCAGCGGGAGGCGCGAGTGGGGCCTCGTCGCGGTCAGCACGTTCCTGGAGGGTGAGGACCGCCGGGGCATGATCACGGTCGCGTACCAGGCGGAGCACACGGGCAGGGGGATCACGATCGAGCCCACCTTCACGCGGGAGGGCGAGGCGTTTCCGGATCGCTTTCCGCGCGTGATGCAGGGGGTCGTGCGCCGGGGCGGGGAGGAGAAGGGCGAGCCGCGGGAGGTGGAGATCGGGGGGTCCGCCGAGCGCTTCGAGGCGCTGCTCGCGGAGTTCGACGCTCACTTCCTGGAGGCCATCGAGCCGTGACGCCGAAAGCAGCGCTGTCTCCCTTCACCGAGCTGTTCGGCCGCTACCTGCGGGACCTCGGCCTGCCGGTGACGCACCAGCGCGAGGCGGTCGCCGAGGTGGTCTTCACCTCCGACGAGCACCTCTCGGTGGAGGACATCGAGCAGGATCTCCGGGGCCGCGGAGAGCGCATCGGCAAGGCGACCATCTACCGCACGCTGGATCTCCTCGTGCGCAGCAGGCTCGTCGAGGAGCACGACTTCGGCGAGGGCTTCAAGCGCTACGAGCACCGGCTGTCGAGCCACCCGGTGCACGAGCACCTGATCTGTCTGGAGTGCGGCGTGGTCACGGAGTTCGAGAGCCACGAGCTCTACGGCGTCGAGAATCGCGTGCGGGCCGAGTACGGCTTTTCCCCCGTCCGGCGCAGCCTCGAGATCTACGGCCTGTGCCGGACCTGCCGGGAGGCCGGGGTGGAGCTGCCGATCGAGGGCCTCACGTGCCCGATCGAGACCGTCTGAGCGCCGCGGATCCTCGGGTCGGACCGACGATGCCGAACCGAAGAGACCCCGAGTCGCCCGGTCGGGCCTCGGAGGGGCGGCCACGGGGGGTGCCCGAGGAGCTCGCCGACCTGCCCTGGGAGCTGCCGCACACCTTCCTCGGGCTCGACGACGGCGGCGACGCGTTCGGCCGGGCCAGCGCGGTCGTCCTCCCGGTGCCCTACGAGTCGACGACGTCCTGGGGCGGTGGAACCCGGCGGGGGCCGGCGGCCATCGTCGAGGCGTCCCGCTACGTCGAGCTGTACGACCAGGAGCTCGGGTGCGAGGCGGGCGAGCGGCTCGGGGTGCACACGCTCCCCGCTCTGGAGCTCACCCGGGCGGGCGCGACCGCGGCCATGGAGGAGCTGCGCGCCGCGTACTCCGCGGTCGCGCGCAGCTGCGGTGAGCGGTTCCTGGTGATGCTCGGAGGGGAGCATTCGATCTCCTCGCCGGCGATCCTCGCGCAGGCCGAGCGGACCGGGCACGGGCTGAGCGTCCTCCAGATGGACGCGCACGCGGACCTCCGGGCCGAGTACGAGGGCACGCCCGACTCGCACGCGTCGGCCATGGCACGCGTGCTCGACCGGGTCGACGTGGTCGCGGTCGGCGTTCGGGGCGTCAGCCGAGAGGAGGTCTCGGCATCGGAGGCCGCCGCGCGGTCGACGCTCGTGTGGGCGGACGAGATGTGGGAGGACGACCGATGGATGGACCGGGCGCTCGAGGCGCTGGGGCCCACCGTCTACCTCACCTTCGACGTGGACTACTTCGACCCGTCCCTCGTGCCCTCGACGGGAACGCCGGAGCCGGGGGGTGGCGACTGGTACCGGACGCTCCGCTTTCTCAGGCGTGTGTTCGCCGAGCGCGACGTCGTGGCGGCGGACGTCGTGGAGCTTGCGCCCACGCCCGGCCTCCGGGCGCCGGACTTCCTCGTGGCCAAGCTCGTCTACAAGCTGATCTGCTATCGCTTCCAGGAGCGGCTGAGCGGCGAGCGCTGAGGGAGCCGCGCCCCGCCGTCGTGCTCGCCGGACGTGCGACCGGCCCCGGCCCGGGGGGAGATGGCGCGCACGGAGCGAGCCCCGTGCGGCTTGCTCCGGGGTGAGCGTCCCTCGACCTTTGAGGCCCGTCCCGCTGCGCCGTCCGAGATCCGTTGAGCGAAACCTCCGAGCCGCGTTCCCCCACGCCCGTCGCGCACGCCCGTCGAGCCGCGGACCGTCGAGCGGCGCCCTTCGTGTGGGCGGAGATCGAGCGCGCGGCCGACAGCCCCACGATCTGCGGCAACGAGATCAGGCTGCAGTTCGAGGGGTCGAGCACCTTCTCGGCGTGGCTCGAGTCGATCCGTTCGGCGACTCGCTTCGTCTACTTCGAGAACTACCTCGTGCGCGACGACCCGGTGGGACGCACCTTCCGGGACGCCCTCGTCGCGAAGGCGCGCGAGGGCGTCCCGGTCCACCTCATCTACGACTGGGTGGGGTGCTGGGCGACGCCGAAGTCCTTCTGGAGGCCCCTCAGGAGGGCGGGCGTCGAGGTCCGCGCCTTCAACAGCCCTCGGATGGCCGTCGCCAATCCCTTCGGCGCGCTGCAGCGGGACCATCGCAAGCTCGTCGTCGTGGACGGCGACGTGGCGTACGTGAGCGGCATGTGCGTGGGGCAGGAGTGGGCGGGGACCCCGCAGGAGGCGCCGTGGCGCGACACGGGGCTCGAGATCCGAGGGCCCGCCGCAGGCGCCGCGGCGCTGGCGTTCGAGCGACTGTGGAACAGGATCTCGGAGCCGATCTCCCACGGTGTGGCGCCGGCGGGGCGGGGAAGCGGCGGGGCCCCCGTGTGGCTCATCCAGGGGGAGCCGGGCCGCGCGCGGGTCTACCGGACGCTGCACCTGGCCGCGAACCGGGCCCAGCGGAGCATCTGGATCACGGACGCGTACTTCGTGGCGCC
>JBFFWJ010000130.1:0-8053 GCA_041570315.1 Longimicrobiales bacterium
CCAGAACGCCGAGGACGAGCCACCAGAACCGTCCGAGGAAGGTCCCCGAGGCGATGAGCATCCGGGTCGTCAGCGGCATCGATCCGCCCAGGTCGGCCAGGATGTCCGCGAAGCGGGGGACGACGAAGAGCAGCAGCACCGCGACCCCCAGGGCGGCGACCGAGGCCATGAGGGCAGGGTAGATCATGGCGGAGCGCACCTGGGCGCGCAGCTCCGCGACCTCCTCGAGGTAGTCGGCGACCTCCTCGAAGACCTCGCCCATGGCCCCGCTCGCCTCTCCGGCCCGGGCCATGGCCGGGACCACGTCCGGGAACCAGCGCGGGTGTCGGGCCAGCGCCTCGGACAGGCTCGCGCCCGCCCGCACGGCGTCGCGCACCGAGAGGACCACGGCGCGCATGCCCTCGTGGCCCGCTTGTCGCGCCGAGACGTCCAGCGCTCGGTCCAGCGGCGTCCCGGCGCCCGCCATGGTCGCGAAGCTTCTCGCCCAGCGCGTGACCGCAGCGTCCCGTCCGCGGAGCCGGTCGCCCCGGGGCGGTGCCCCGACCTCCTCGACCGAGAGCGCGTAGAGGTCACGTCCCCGCAGCTCCTCGAGCAGCTCGTCGCGGGAGACCGACTCCGAGACGCCCTCGACGAGCTCCCCGCGATCCGTGGAGGCGCGATAGCGGAACTTCGTGCTCACCACTCGAGCTCGCCCGTGACGCGCGCGACCTCGGCGACGGTCGTCAGGCCCTGGGCCGCCCGGGCCCAGGCGGCCTCGTGGAGGGGCGTCATGCCCTCCTCCCTGGCGGCTGCCCGGACACGGTCGAGGGGCTCGGCCCTGACCACGAGGGACCGGATCCGCTCCGTGACCGGCATGAGCTCGTACACGCCCACCCGCCCGCGGTATCCGGTGCCCCCGCACGCCTCGCAGCCGGCCCCCCGGGCGTACGACGCTCCGGCGGTGGGCAGCCCGAGCCCTTCGACGAGCCGCCGCTCGGAGTGGTCGAGCGCGTGCGGCTCCCTGCAGTCGTCGCAGATGCGGCGCACGAGGCGCTGCGCGAGGATTCCCTGGATCGTGGCCGCGAGAAGGTAGGGCTCGGCTCCCATGTCCACGAGACGGGTCACGCCGCTCGGCGCGTCGTTCGTGTGCAGGGTCGACAGGACCAGGTGACCGGTGAGCGCAGCCTGGATCGCGATCTCGGCGGTCTCCCGGTCCCTCATCTCCCCGACCATCACGACGTCCGGATCGTGGCGCAGGATCGAGCGCAGGGTGGCCGCGAAGGTACGCCCCGCCCGAGGGTCGACGGCCACCTGCGTCAGCCCCGCGATCTGGTACTCGACCGGGTCCTCGACCGTGATCACCTTGACCTCGGGCGTCGCGACGCGTTGCAGGGCGGCGTACAGCGTGGTCGTCTTTCCGGACCCCGTGGGTCCGGTGACGAGGATGATCCCGTTGGGACGCCGCACGAGGCGGGCGAAGGCACGCTCCGTGTCCTCGTCCATGCCCAGCCGTTCGAGCGTGCGGACGTCCTCGGTCCGGTCGAGGAGGCGCAGGACCACGCCCTCGCCGTGCACGGTCGGCAGCGTCGACACGCGGACGTCGAGCTCGCGGTCCGACAGCTTGAGTCGGACCCGTCCGTCCTGCGGAACGCGCCGCTCGGCGATGTCGAGGCTCGCCATGATCTTCACGCGGCTGATCACGGCCGCCTGGTAGCGCATGGGGTGCGTGGCCACGTCGTGGAGGACGCCGTCGATCCGCTGCCGGACCTTGAGGCCCTCCGCCGTCGACTCCAGGTGCACGTCGCTGGCGCGCTGCCTCAGCGCCTCCAGGAGCATGAGGTTGACGAGCTGGATGACGGGCGCTTCGCTGGCCAGCGCTCGGAGGTCGTCCAGTGCGGCGCCGACGTGCCCGGCGCCCGGCGCGTCCCCGGTCCCCGCGTCGACCGTGGTGACCGCGTCATCGCCGCGGGCGGAGAGAACGGCGGCCCGAATCTCGGCGGCCGGTGCGTCGACGAGCGCGAGCGGCCGGCCCAGGGTCAGCCGGAGCTCGTCGAGCACGGACGGGTCGAGCGGGCCCCCGACGGCGACGGCCAGCCTTCCGGAGTCGTCGAGGTCCAGGGGAATCAGGCAGTGCTCCTCCATGTACTGCGGAGACAGCCGCTGCGCCCACACCGAGGCGGCAGCGTCGCGGAGCTCCCGGTTCGTGGGACGGCCCGGCTCGCCGCCGGGTCGGTCGCTTCGAGCCTCGGCCCCGGGCGGGGTCCGCGCGCCGCTCAGGAGCCCCTCCCGACGCCGGACGTGTCGGGGACGAGGCTGCCCGGGTCCGACGGGTCGCGTGTCCGCCGATAGAGGGCGTCGGCGTCGTCGTCCGTAGTGATCACGTACGGGGTGACGAAGATCGCGAGCTCGGTGCGGACTCGCCGTGTCGTGCGACTCTTGAACAGGTACCCGAACAGGGGGATGTCCTTGAGCAGGGGCACACCGGACTCCGAGACCTCGTCCGACTCGTCGATGAGCCCTCCGATCACGATCGTCTGGGCGTTGCGGACCACGGCGCTGGTCTCGGCCTCGCGCGTGCTGATGACCGAGGCTCCCAGCGCCGCCTCGATGTTCTGCGTGGTCAGCGAGCTCACCTCCTGCAGCATCCGGAAGGTGACGTACCCGTCCTCGTTGATGGTCGGGATCATGGTCAGCTGCACCCCCACGTCACGGTATTGCACGACCTGATCCACGACGACGTCGAGACCCGTGCGCGTGGACTGGGTGAACGGCACCTGACTGCCGACGAGGATCCGCGCCTCCTCGTTGTTCAGCGCGACCACGCGCGGCGTCGAGAGAATCCGGACGTCCGCGTCGGACGCCAACGCCCTCAGGACGCCCCGCACGTCGACCTCCCCCAGGCGGATCGCCCGGAGCAGGAAGTCCTGCGTCCCCGCCAGCGCGCTGTCGGAGAACGCCTGGGTCCCCAGCCGAGCCTCGGCCTCGCCGCGGGATTCGTCCGTGAACAGCGACCAGTTGATGCCGTACTGGGTCGCTTCGTCCAGCGTCACCTCGGCGACCCTGACCTCGAGCAGCACCTGCGGCGGCCGAACGTCGAGCTCCTCGATGGTCTGCCGCAGGACGGGGTAGTTGGGCGGCTCGGTTCGGATGACCAGCGAGTTCGTGGCGTAGTCGGCCACGATCGTCGTGCCCTCTTCGGCGACCGGCTCGCCGAGGGAGGCGTCGGCCGCGAGGCCAGAGGGAAGGGGGGCGGGCTCGGCGCCGAGCGGATCGAGAGGTTGAGCCCGTCGCTGCTCGAGCGCGTCGAGCTCCCGCTGGCGGAAGCCCTCGAGCGTCGAGCTCAAGCTCCGGTCGCTCAAGGAGGCGGCCCGCTGCGGAGCCGTCGTCGGCGCCAGCCGGAGGCCGTAGAGCTGGGACAGGGTCAGGGCGAGGTCGGCCGCCGTCGCGTGCTTGAGGCGATAGACGTACGTGCGCCGGCCCGCTTCGCCCTCGCCGCGGGCGTCGATCCGGCCGAGCAGCTCGAGGAAGCGGGCCACGTTCGAGGCGTGCTCGGTGATCATCAGCGCGTTGGACCGGGGGAGCGCCTCGATGCGGGTGAGCGGCCCCGCGAGCTGCTCGACCACCGCGAGGCCCTCTTCGGGGCTGATGTACTCCAGCGGCAGGATGTGGGTGATCAGCCCGACGGGAGGAGGCGTCGGCAGCGCGCGACCCGAAGACACGGGGCCGGTCGCCGGAGCCAGGTCCAGCGGGACCACCTGAGCCACGGCGCCGCGGCTCACCAGCACCAGGCCCTGGGCCTCGAGAATGGCCTCCAGGATCGGACCCACGTCCCCGTACGCGACCGGCAGCCCGGTCGAGTAGCTCACGTCGACGTCGGGCACCTCGTCGGAGATGAGGATGTTGAGGTCGAGCATGGCTGCGAGGCTGCGGATCACGCCGCGTATGTCCGCGTCCACGTAGTTGAGGGTCGTCACGTCCTGCGCGGCCAACCCCCCGGGCTGGACCAGGGCCCAGGCCACCGCGAGCAGGGCGATCCGGCGGCGGCGACGCGCCGTGGGGCGTGCGTAGGTCACGTCAATCTCCGAGTCACGGTAGCCTTCCCGATGTGGGATCGAGTCTGAGCACCTGTTCCCCGTCCGGGCCCCGGAGCACCACGACGGAGTCCGACGCCTCCGCGAGGCGGTACGGACCGACGCGATCCCCCACACGATACAGCTCGGCTCCCGGCACGCGCTCGTCGGCGTCGATGAGCGCGACGATCCCGTCCGGGCCCCGCACGAGTCCCACGAGGCGGAAGCGGCGCAGCGATCGAGGCGCGGAGACCTCGGGGGCGGCCTCGGCCGACGCTGACGACCCCCGGTCGGCCGGCGGAGGCTCGCGCGTGGGGGAGAGCGGATTCGCCTCGACGATCTGCCGGTAGTCGCCCGGATCGATCCGATCGGTCGGCACGCGCAGCGCGTGCAGGTCGACTCCGACGGTCCCCGCGGCCACGGGCGGCGACGGAAGGCGGATCGGGGCGAGCCACGCGGCGAGCGACAGCAGGACGCAGGCTGCCGCCGCCCCCGAGACCCATCGCGCGGCCTCGCGGCTCATCGCCCGGCCTCGCCCGCGCTCGAGTACCCGTGAAGCCCGATGGCGGCCGTAAGGCTCTCCGGCTCGCCGGGTCGCCCCGGCGCGACGCTGACCCTCAGGTTCTCGACGGCGAGCAGCGCATCCCCATCCTGCAGGCCTGCCAGCAAGGACACCAGGCCCCGGATGTCGCCCCGGACCGAGATCTGCGCCGGGATGCGGCGGAGGACCCCGTCGTCGGCTCCCTGGGCGACCGCGTCGACCCGCTGCAACTCCATGCCGGCGTCCGTGACGTAACGGTTCAGGCGAAGCTGCAGATCCGAGGCCGCCACGGCGACGGTCGGCCCCGCGAGGAGCCGGCGCTCCATCGCCTCTCTCCGGCTGCGAAGCTCCGCCAGGGCGCCGTGCACCTCGCTGCTGTCGGCGAGCACGCTCTGGAGGCGAGCGAGCTGGTCGGCTCGCACGGAGATCATCTCCTCGCGCTCGGACCAGCGCCGGGCCTGCGGGATGGCGACGTACGACGCGAGCAGGGCGGCGAGGCCCAGGGCCGCGCCGACGGAGACCACGAGCCGCTCGCGTCCGCTAAGTCGTCGGAACATGGCGAAAGACCAGAGAGAAGCTCTCGAAGCTCTCGTCGCGCACGCGAACGAGCGTGGTCGCGGTGCGGAAGCGCACTTCGTCGAACAGGCTGCTCTGCTCGAAGAGGGGGATCAGCCGGGCGGCATCCGGCGCGAGGCCGTTCAGCTCCCACTCGTCCCCGGCCATGGAAAGGCGGCTGAGGTAGGCGTCGCCGGGCAGGAGGCGGGTGACCTCGGCGAGCACGTCCAGGGGATTGGCGCGTGCGGAGGCCTCGAGCCCGAGCAGGTTGATCTCCTCCGCCAACCGGGTGGCCTCCTGCTGCAACGCCAGGACCGGGTCGGCGGCGCTCTGCGCGGCCGCGACCGACGCCTCGAGCTGTCCGAGGGTGCGCGAGCGGCGCTGGTCCAGCGTGCCCAGGAGCAGCGCGAGGGACGCCACGAGCGCCGACGAGTGCAGGATCCCGCGACGCAGCCTCGACACCCGAAGGCGCCGCTCCAGCGGCTCCGGCCTCAGCGTCAGGTGATCGGCCGAGCCGAGGCCCTGGGCGGCTCCCCTGGCCACGGCGAACGCCTCCGGGGCGCCCGGCGGGGCACGGACGGGATCGACCGCGGAGCCGACGCGGCGCGCCAGGAGCTCCCGGGCGATCTCTTCGTCCCAGGGGTGGAGCGCGCAGGGGGCGTCCTTCCCGACCATGCCGGACGCGGTCTCGGCCAGCTCCCGGGCGTCGAGCGGCACCTTGCGCAGCGTGGCCAGAGCGCCTCCCGACAACACCGCGAGCGTCGCGTCGCCCCCCCCGGGGTCGGGCGCCACGACGAGCGCCTCGCGAAGCCCGGTGGACGACGCGTGGCGGGCCAGGGACACGGGGGCCGGCTCGAAACGCTCCACCGATCCGAGCGCGCTCAGCGCCTCCGTCCACTCACCGAGCAGCGAGCCCGGCGCGGCAACGACCAGATCGTCGTCCCGCACGCCCGCGACCAGCGGTTCCCCTCGGACCGGGAAGTACCGGTGCGGGTCCGTCGCGATCATGCGGCGCCGCTGCTCGGCGGGAAGCGGTGGGAGATCCAGTCGCTTGACGTGGACGACCGCCATGTCGACGGCGACCGCCACGACGTTGTGCGAGCCGAATCGGTCCCTCAGCTCCCGGACGGCTTCGGCAAGAGGGCGCGCGCCCCATTCGACCTCCATCGCCTCCGCTCCGCCCGGGCCCCGAACGGGCTTGTACGCGCGGAGCACCCTGGGGCCGACCTCCACGCCGATCATGGACGGGGACACGCGCACGGCCCTCCCCGGACTTCGTCGGATCGGCGGGACTCGGCTTGTCGCATCATGACCGCGAGCGTGGGGGGACGCCTCGAACCAGCGAGGGGTCGTTCATCCTGGTGGGCGAACGCGCCCGTGTCCGGGGGAGTCCGTTCTTCCCGCGGAGGGCCGCCGGACCGGGCCGGCCGGGCCGTTCTCCCACTCTCGAAACATGTCGGAGCGCTCGGGTCGGGGAAAGACGGGCGTGCGCCGCCGCCGGCAGGGTCGTCGGGAGGCCGGCCGTCCGTCGACGCCGCCTCGGGGCCCCCGGGCGCACCGCCGGCCCCCGCTCGGATGGGGGTGCAGCCGGCCGCTCCCGTGGAGCACCGTCGTGGATCCGCAGCCCCTGGCCCCAGTCACCGGGTCTCCCGTGATCCGCGGCAACACCGCGATCGTGCCGGTCTGGAGCCGGGAGCAAGAGCTCGCACTTGCGTCTTCCGAGCGGCAGCGCGGGGGCGAGTCGACGCAGCCCCATCCCACGGCACCCCGAGGCGGCGCAGTGCGAGCTGGTCCCCCGTGGCCTGGCCGAAGGGCCGCCCGAGCTGTCCGCGGGTGTCACCTGCGACGCCCTGATCGACTTCATCGGCAACCACGTCGATGCATTGCTCGCACCGGACCCGACGGCTGCATCCCTGGGTCTCCCACACATCCGGGTGGCGCAGGCCACCGGGATCTGCTGGGAGCCGGCGAGGAAAGCGCCGTCTTCCGGATATCGGACCCCGACGCGGGTGAACTCGTGTGGTCGACGAGTGTCAGCCCCGGCGGCAATCTAGGGGGCATGCGGTGGCTCTCGGGAGGGGAGCCGGGCGGGTGCGGGGGGAAGCCTCAGGCACGGTTGGCATGGACATCCCGCGAGCGCCCGGGCTTTCGCGTCAGGCGGCGCCCGATCTCGTCGACCACGGAGAAGGTCCTTGCCAGGAAGTACACGGCCAGAAAGGGCAAGATCGCCATTTGCACCCGCACTCCGGCACGCCTGTACTTGACCAGGCTCGTCGCTAGCAAAACGAGTGCCGCGGTGGCGAAGGCCGGGATGCTCACACGTGAGGCCCCCGCGGGTGCCGCGAGCGAGCCAAGCCCCACGAGGGCGGAGAAGGAGACGCTGACCAAGGCGGCCTTGGAAGCGAGGAAAGCACGAACCGACTTGGCGTCGCCACGCCCGAGCCAGCGCTCACGCCTGAAGAATCCCAGCCAGGTCCGCGGAAAGCCGTAATGGTCGACCCTCATCGCCGGCACGTTCAAGAGGGCGCCCCCCGCCCTTTGAACCCGGATGCAGAAGTCGAAGTCCTCCCCCGTTTCAAGCGACTCGTCGAATCCGCCCAGGTCACGGAAGGTATCGCGCGAGCAGATCAGGTGTGCCGAGCCAATGTGCGAGTGGGCCCAGTACTTGACGTTGGGCTCGAACCAATGCTTCCAGATGAACACATCCTCATCCGGAGGTGGCGACGCCAGAGACCCCGCACAACTCGGCGTCTCCTGCTCGACTCGCTGGATCAGCCGCGGGAATTCAGAAGACCAGCTCTCGGTCAGGGCGCAGTCGGCATCGAGAAACACGACGATGTCGCCGCGGGAAGCCCGAACCCCCTCGTTACGGACAGCGCCGATCGTCCCCGCGCCCGACGAGACCACC
>JBFFWJ010000131.1:0-7980 GCA_041570315.1 Longimicrobiales bacterium
AGATCCTTGCCCGTCAGCACGGCCACCACACCCGGAGCCTGCTCCGCCTCGGCGGTGTCGATGCCCTCGATGCGGGCGTGGGCGAAGGGCGAGCGTACGATGGCTGCGTAGCGCTGGCCGGGGCGATTGATGTCGTCGGTGTAGCGCCCCTTTCCCGTGAGGAAGCGGGCGTCTTCCTTGCGCCTGAGCGCGGCGCCGATCCCCGTATCGGACATCGTCAGCCTCCCATCTCTCGAGCCGCGGCCTGGACCGCCTTCACGATGTTGTGGTAGCCGGTGCACCGGCACAGGTTGCCCTCGAGCCAGTGGCGAACCTCGCTCTCCGAGGGGCTGGGCTTCCGCGCGACGAGGTCGATGCCGCTCATGACCATGCCGGGGGTGCAGAACCCGCACTGCAGCCCGTGATGCTCCTTGAACGCGGCCTGCATGGGGTGAAGCGAGCCGCCCGAAGCCACGCCCTCGATCGTGGTGACTTCGGCGCCGTCCGCCTCGACGGCGAGCATCGTGCAGCTCTTGACGGAGCGACCGCCGACGTGGACCACGCACGCGCCGCACTGGCTGGTGTCACAGCCTACGTGCGTCCCCGTGAGACCGAGCGTCTCTCGAAGGAACTCGACGAGGAGGGTCCGGCCCTCGACTTCTCCATGGAACGACCGTCCGTTGACGGTCATCGACACCGACGCCATCGGTGGACCTCCTGAGAGACGTGGGAAAAACCGGGTTCACGCAAGCCTTCCACGGCAGGGACGGTCACAGTGGGACCGCCGCAGGTCGGGGTCAAGGAGCGCGCGCGCCCGAGCGCGCCTCGGAGGCCGGCGGGTCGCGGCGGAGTGGTCCGGCGGACGTGTGCAGAGGCCCCCCGGCGACGGTATGATGAGGTGGCCGCGCCCCACCCGGCGGGGCCACGTACCCACGAGGAGGCCCCGTCCGCCATGAACCTTCGACGTCTCGTCACGGCCCTCGCTGCGATCGTCGCCGGCGGGCTCTGGAGCTCGGCCGGGGCCTCGGCCCAGGTCGGCGACCGTCCGGCGGACCGCGCAGCCCCGCCGAGCCCCGAGGTCGTAGAGCTCTTCGAGAGCGCGTGCGCCGAGTGCCACAGCAGCGCCCAGAGCGGGCGTACACCGAGCCGTGCGGCCCTGGCGTCGCTGTCGCCCCGGGCCTTCGTGGCCGCCCTGCAGGACGGGGTGATGCGCGCCGAGGGCGAGGATCTCACCGAGGCGCAGAGGATCGCGCTCGCCGAGTACCTGACCCGCCGGACGTACTCGGCCGAGATCCTGCCGGAGGCGGCCTACTGCTCGCGGAGGGGCTTCGGGCCGCTCGATCCGGGCGCGATCGCCTGGATGGGGTACGGCGGAGACCTCGAGGGCACCGGGTACCAGCCGGCGGACCGCGCGGGCATGGACGGCGACGACGTGCCGCGCCTGCGCCTGCGCTGGGCCTTCGGGATCCCCGGCGCGAGCCAGGTGCGCACGAAGCCCACCGTGGTCGGGGACGTGATCCTGGTGGGCGACCAGTTCGGCAGCGTGTACGCGATCGAATCGGAGAGCGGGTGCACGCGCTGGACCTTCGAGGCCGACGCGGGCCTGCGCAGCGCCATCCTGCTGGGCGAGGGAGCCGACGGCGGCGCGGTGGCGTACTTCGTCGACTTCCGCACCAGCGCCTACGCGCTCGACGTCGCCTCCGGAGAGCTGCTGTGGAAAACCCGCGTGGGCTGGCATCCCGAATCCAACAACACCGGCAGCGCCGCGCTCCACGACGGCCGGCTGATCGTGCCGATCTCCTCCATGGAGGTCGCGCGCGCGGGCGATCCGACCTACGAGTGCTGCACGTCCTCGGGCGCGGTGGCGGCGGTGGACGTGTCGACCGGGGACGTGGAATGGTACCACCGCGTCGTCGCGGGCTACCCGGAGGAGGCGGGAGAGAACGCCGAAGGCACGCAGCTGTGGGCCCCCTCCGGCGCGCCGGTCTGGTCGAGCCCCACGGTCGACACGCGGCGGGGCCTCGTCTACGTCGGAACGGGGGAGAACTACACCCGGCCCACCTCGGAGTCGAGCGACGCGATCCTCGCGCTCGACCTCGAGACCGGCGAGCCCGCATGGACCTTCCAGGCGACCGAGGCCGACGCCTTCACGATGGCGTGCAGCACGCGCGGCGCGAACTGCCCCAGCCCCCCCGGCCCCGACCTCGACTTCGGGATGGCGCCGATGCTGGTCACGCTCGAGGACGGCCGGGACGTGCTGGTGGCCGGCCAGAAGTCCGGCGTCGTCTGGGCGCTCGACCCCGACGCGCAGGGGCGCGTCCTCTGGTCGACCCAGGTCGGCAAGGGCGGCGCGCTCGGCGGCATCCACTGGGGCATGGCGACCGACGGCCGGCTGGCGTTCGCCGCCAACGCCGACCGCGGCGCGGTCATCGTGGACGTGCACCCCGATCACCCGCCTGCGCCGGGCCTGTACGGCATCGACGCGGCGACGGGCGAGGTCGTGTGGGAGGCGCCCGCGCCGAGCGACACGTGCGAGGGGCGCCGCGGCTGCTTCGCGGCCAACTCCGCCCAGCCGACCGCGATCCCCGGCGCCGTCTTCGCCGGGGGCCTCGACGGCCACATCAGGGCCCACTCGACGGAGGACGGGCGGATCTTATGGGACTATGACACGGTACGGGACTTCGAGACGGTGAACGGGGTCCCCGGCCGCGGGGGCGCGATCGACGGGCCCGGGCCGGTCGTCGCCGGGGGACTGCTCTTCGTGAACAGCGGCTACGGATCCTTCGGGCAGATGCCCGGCAACGTGCTGCTCGCGTTCGAGGTCGAGGGGCGATGACTGGCTCGAACGCTTCGCGGATGGCACATTCCCTGCCCGACCCCGAAGACGAGCTCGGAGGCTACGACTTGCTGACTGAAAACCCCCTCGGACGGCACGCGCGCCCACTGGGCGCGACCGCGCTCCGCGCCGCCCTCGCGCTGATGGTTTCCGCCGCACCGGTCCATGCCCAGGCCTCGGACGTCCCTCGCACGGCGACCGGACGACCGGACATGAACGGTCTCTGGCAGGCCCTGGGCAACGCGCACTGGGACCTCGAGGCCCATACGGCCCGCGCGGCGCTCGCGATGCAGGAGGGCCCGGTCGTGCCCGTGCCCGCGCGCGAGGTGCTCGCCTTCGGCGCCGTCGGGTCCGTGCCGTCGCACTGGGGGAGCGTGGTCGGCGGCACGATCCCGTACCTGCCCGAGGCGCTCGAGGTCAAGCGCGAGAATCAGGAGAGCTGGCTCGACCGCGACCCCGAGATCAAGTGCTACCTCCCTGGCGTCCCGCGTGGGATGTACATGCCCTTCCCGTTCCAGGTCTTCCAGAGCGAAAGGGCGTTCTTCATGGCCTTCGAGTACGCCGGGGCGGTCCGCAACATCTATCTCGACGATCCGGGTCCCCCTCAGGTGGATTCGTGGATGGGCCAGTCGGTGGGCCATTGGGAGGACGACACCTTCGTGGTCGTGACCAACGGCTTCAACGGCCAGACCTGGCTCGACCGGGCCGGCAACCACCACTCCTACCAGCTCACCGTGACCGAGCGCTTCACCCTGACGAGCCCGTACCATCTCATGTACGAGGCGACGCTGGAGGATCCGCTCACCTACTCCGAGCCGTGGACGATCCGGATGCCGCTCTACAAGCACGTGGATCCGAGCGCACGGCTCGGACAGTTCAAGTGCGTCGAGTTCGTCGAGGAGCTCATGTACGGGCACCTGCGCAGGAACCCGATCGGCCCGGGAGGCGACCGATGAGGAGGACGCCCGTCGCGCGCCCGCTCGTCGGGCTCGCCGCCGCCGGGCTCACCGCCCTCGCGCTCGCGGCCGTCGCCCTCGGGTCCGCCCCGGGGGAAGCGTCGGCCCAGGCACGGGAGGCGGGCTGGGTGATGCCCCGCACCCCCGCCGGACACCCCGACCTCCAGGGCAACTGGACCAACGCGACCCTCACGCCGATCTTCCGCCCCGAAGGCCAGGGGCCGGTGCTCACGCCCGAGCAGGTCGCCGAGCTGGAGGGCGCTCGGCAGGATCGCATCGAGCGGGGGGCGGAGCCCAGCGACCCGGACCGCGACGCGCCGCCCGTCGGCGGGGACGGCTCGACCGGCGCAGCCGGGGGGGTCGGCGGCTACAACTACTTCTACATCGACGCCGGGGACCTGGTCGCCGTGTGGGACGGGGAGCACCGGAGCTCGCTGGTCACGAGCCCGGCGGACGGCCAAAGGCCCCGGCTGACGCCCGAGGCGGGCGCCCGGCTCGGCGAGCTGCGCGCCTTCCGGAGCCAGTTCGACCAGTACGACAACCCGGAGAATCGGCCGCTGGCGGAGCGCTGCATCCTGTCGTTCGGCTCGAACGCGGGCCCGCCCATGCTCCCGAACTACTTCTACAACAACAACTACACGATCGTGCAGACGCCCGACCACGTCATGATCGTGACCGAGATGGTCCACGACGTCCGCGTCATCCGGCTCGGGGAGCCCATGCCCCTCCCCGCCGGCGTCGAGCCCTGGTTCGGCGACTCCTGGGGCCGGTGGCAGGGAGACACCCTGGTCGTCGAGACGACGAACATCAACCCTGCCGCGGGGCTGCTCGGGATTCCCCCGTCGTCGGAGGCGAAAGTCGTCGAGCGCTTTACACGTGCCGACGAGTTCACCATCCATTATGAGTTTTCGATTCACGACCCTGCGACGTACGTGGAGCCGTGGGGTGGCGAGGTGCCGTTCAAGGCGCTGCCCGGCCTCGTTTACGAGTACGCCTGCCACGAGGCGAATTACGCGTTGTCGAACGTGCTGAGTGGAGCCCGTGCGCAGGAGCGCCGGGAGCGCGAAAACCGCGAACGGCAGCAAGACGAGAGGTAAGCCATGAAGAAGTCCACCACGATTCTCACCGTCGGGGCGGTCGCCGCCCTCCTGGCCGCCGTGCCCGTCGCGGCGCACCACGCCTTCGGCGCGGAGTTCGACCGCGACGCGCCGATCCGTCTCCAGGGCGAGGTCGTTCGCCTCGAGTGGGTGAACCCGCACACCTGGATCCACATGGAAGTCGAGAGCGAGGACGGCACGAGCGAGGTGTGGATGGTCGAGGGCGGGACGCCGAACACCCTCCTGCGCAGGGGCCTGCGCCGCGACTGCCTGACGCCGGGCACCGAGATCATCGTGGACGGCTACCAGACGAAGGACCACTCGCTCAAGCGCGCCAACGGCCGCGACGTGACCTTCACCGACGGCTCGAAGATCTTCATGGGCTCGTCCGGCACGGGTGCGCCCGACGACGGCCGCGAGCAGGAGCAGCTGCGCCGCGGTCAGGGCCGCTGCTGACCGAGAGCTCCGGAGTTCCCGTCCGAAGCGGGGCGGCGGCCCGACCGGTCGCCGCCCCGCTCTCGTTGTGCGAACGGGGGAGGGGTCAGGAGAACCCGATCCAGCGTCCCGCCGCCGCGACCGTGAACCAGAGGGCGAGCGAGGCCGTCGCCGTGAGCCGGCTCCGTGGCGAGGTATCGAGGCCGTCGTCCGCCACGACCCTGGCGCGGATGCCGAAGGTGAACGCCAAGGCGAAGGGCAGGGTGATCATCTTCACCCAGAACGAGGTGTTGTAGTAGCACTTCACGGCCTCGGAGACGAAGAGCAGCACGCCCGTCACGAGCATCGTCCCCACGCCGAGCTTCAGCCAGGGCCGGGCGTGCCCCGCCAGCTCCGCGATCCCCTGCTGCTTGAGGCCCACGCCGAGCATGCGCATGTCGACCACCAGGATCGCGCCTCCCAGGACGCACAGCGCGACGAGATGCAGCGCCTCGATGACCGGGAAGGCCCAGATCGAGTCGGCGATCAGCGAGCCCAGCCAGCTGTTCTCGATCCACTCGAAGAGCGGGAGCATCATCGGCTTCGCCTCCCTACTCCGCGGTGAGGACGCAGCCCGCCGCCCAGTTCACCCACCCCGGCTGCGGTTGGATGTCGCAGTCGAACCAGTTGTAGGCGATCATGCGCCCGGCGATGACGATCAGCGTCCAGGACAGCAGCGACACCGCGCCCGCCAGTCGCGCGGCGCGCGGAGGCACGACGTCGTGGTCCCATTCCGCGACCCGCTTGTGGATCCGCCCGTGGAAGAGCCAGATGTTGAGCCCGACCAGCACGAGCAGGATCACCTTGAAGCGGAAGAAGACGTTGTGGTAGTAGCGTATCGGCGCCGAGTAGAAGATCAGGAGCCCGGTCACGACCATGACCGCGAAGCCGCCCCGCGTCCAGCGTAGCATGCGGTGCGTGAACGCCGAGACCGGCACGCTCCCGAACGAGACGCCCAGGAGCCGAAGGTCCATCATCATCGCCGTGCCCACGAAGAGCGCGATCGTGAGCACGTGCGTCGACTCGATCAGCGGCCAGACGTAGAACGACTCCAGCAGCGCGACGCTCCAAGGGGTGTTGCCGAGCCATTCGAGGAAGGGCCGCACGGTGGGCTAGTTCGCCCGCTCGTCGCTCGGACGGAGCGTCTCGAGCGCGTAGGTCGCGTGACAGTTCGTGCACACGTAGTACACCTCGGCGCCCGCGTCGAAGACGGCCATGTCGTCCCGCGCGTCCGCCGCGGCGATCGCGACCCGCCCGACGTCGACCAGCGCTCGCGACATGGCCATCCAGGCGGGGTCCTCCAGCGCCCTTCCCTCCATCATGAGCAGGTTGCCCGACTCGGCGATCACGAACGCCGCGTTGCGGACCGCCTCCCACTCCTCCGCAGTCGACGGCCGCAGCTCGAGCGTGCCGCTCTCGTCTAGGATCCAGCCCACGGCGTCCCAGTAGTGCTCCGCGGCCGGCTCGAGCACGGTCAGCATGAGCTGCTGCACGTCGGCCACTGCGGAGAACGGCGCACCGCCCTCCTCGTGCGACGGCGGCGCGCCGCACGCGCTCGGCACGAGGGCCAGCGTCAGCGTCAGGGCGAGGAGTCGGAAGCTCATGGCGGGCAACCTAGCGGACCCGGGCCTCGGGGCACCAGACTCGCGCAGCTCCTCGTCGCCCCGGCCCCCCGTCGCGGGGCGATCTTCAGTGCGTGACCCCGTACACGAGGTAGTTGATGCCCAGGCGGAACGCGTCGTTCGTGGGATCCACGGGGAAGTACCCTCGGGCCGCGTACTCCCAGTACTCGGCGAGATCCGAGTTGTGGTTGGCCAGGACCATGACGCGCTTGCTCGGGTCGTTGTCCTCGAAGATCACCCGGTAGGCGGGGGTCACCCGGACGAGGGGGTGCGGCACGTAGATGTCGTCGACCCGGAAGAAGGTGCCGAAGATCGGGTGCGTCTCGTCGATCTCGACCCACACGCCCTCCGGGAGAGCCGCGGCCATCTGGTCGGCCATGTTGTACCACTGGTTCGCCTCGAAGTCGTCGAAGATCAGGAAGCCGCCCTTGAGCAGGAACTCGCGCAGGTTGGCGGCTCCGTCCGGGGTGATCCCCCAGAAGCCCGGCTCCGAGATGTAGATGATCGGGTTCGTGAAGAAGGCGCGGTCCTCGAGGTCGAAGACGTTGCTCCCGCTCGTGGTCGCCCGCATCGCGGTGAACTCGTTGACCATCGTCTGCATGTTACGGTCCGCGGCTGGATAGTCGTGAGCCCACGAGCCGCCGCCGCGCCGTCCCCACCCTCCCCCGAACCCACGGCTCGAGCTATAGCGGATGCGCGTGAAGGTGAACTTTCCGTTGTAGGGGACGCTCGGGGTCTGCGGAAGGGCCCCGACCAGGTCCACCGTGGGCTCCTCCGGGCCCGCACCCGTCGCTGGCGGGGGCACGCCGGGAACGGATTCCGCCGGACCCAGGAGTGCCACGAGGATCCCGACCACGGGTAGGGCGGGGGCTGAGCCGATCCTCACGCGTCCGCTGCTCGGAGGGGGGAGTCCGCGGCGGTCGCCGCGGTAGCGAGCACTCTACGCCGCGCCCCGGGTGCCTGTCCACCCTTGACGGTCGGGTCGGACGGGCCGTCTCTTGGCGCGTCGCCGGGCC
>JBFFWJ010000132.1:0-7962 GCA_041570315.1 Longimicrobiales bacterium
AAAGATGTTCAGTGTGAATCCCGCCAAAGGCAGATAGGGATACAGCGGTACGCGGTAGCGACGGGGAACTTCCGGATACTTGCGGCGGAGCACGATCACGGAGAGGTTCACGAGCGCGAAGGTGAGCAGGAAGATGAGGCTCGCCGCCGATCCGACGGCCTCGATCGGAAGCGTCAGCGCCATGGCGATCAGGAGCGCTCCGGTCACGCCGATCGCCACGTGGGGCGTGCGACGCTCCGGGTGGATCGTGGCCATCCGCGGGGGCAGCCATCGATCCCGGCCCATCGAGAAGGCCACCCTGGACGAGGCCAGGATGGTGGCGTTCAGCGCGGACATGGTCGACAGGAGCCCCCCGAAGACGATCACCGCGACGCCGAAGGACGGCATGAACCCCTCGGCCGCCCGGACGATCGCGGTCTCGCCGTAGTCGCCCAGGAAGCGCCACGACGGGCTTCCGTCGGGGGTGCGCACGGCCGCGAGCGACACGAACAGGATGAGCAGGTACATCGTCACCGTGATCGTGAGCGAGATGAACGTCGCCCGCGGTATGTTCTTTTCCGGTTCCTTGATCTCCTCGGCGACCGTGGCGATCAGGTCGTAGCCCTCGAAGGCGATGAAGGTCAGCCCCATCGCGACGATCACGCCTCCGAAGCCTTGGGGAAAGAAGGGGTTGAAGGCCCCCGCCACCTCGCCGTCCGGCGCGAGCCCCACCGCGCGCAGGCCGTACGCGATGAAGACGCCCAGGATGATCAGCTTCGCCACCGTGAGCACGTTCTCCGCGAGACCGGTGACCTCCGTGCCCCGGGCGTTGAGCCGGATGAACGACACCCCGATCACGAAGGTCACGATCAGGCCCGCGCCGTGCTCCCCGACGACGCCGAACACCCCGTCGGCGAGCGCCGGCGCGTACTTGAGGAAGAACTCCCAGAAGTACCCGGCGAAGCCCAGAGCGTACAGGCTGCACGCCACCGTGTACGCGAACCAGAGCATCCAGCCGGCGCTGAAGCCCAGGGCTCCCGGGAAGGCTCGCCGGACGAAGGCGTAGCCGCCGCCCGCCTCGGGGATCGCGGCGGCCAGCTCGGCGTACGCGAACGCCGTGAGCAGGGTGACCGCTCCGTTCAGGGCGAAGGCGAGTATCGAGGCCGGCCCCGACTCGCCGGCGGCGATCCCGGTGAGCACGAAGATGCCCGCGCCGATCATCGCCCCCACGCCGATCATGGTGGCGTCGAAGAGGCCCAGGTCGCGGGCGAACGTGGCTTCGCCGGTGGGCGAGCCTTGCGGGGCAGGAGTCACGGACGCCACGATGCCGGCGGCCTTCCCGCGGGGCAACCCTCGCTGCGTGCGGTGTCACCCTGGCATCCCCGGCCCGGTCGCGATATCCCTTGCGCATCCGTTCACCGAGGGGGGCGCTTGATCATCGACTTCCACAACCACTACTACCCGTTCGAGTACCTGCGGGAGATCGAGGCCGGAGGCAGCCGGTTCCGGGTCACCACGGACGACGACGGCAACCCGGTGCTTCACTCGCCGGGGGACTACAACGTGCTCGTTCCGGGACACCGCGATCTCGACGTGAGGGAGCGGGTCTTGGACGAGGCCGGCGTGCGCAGGCAGGTCCTCAGCTTCACCGCGCCCGGCACGAGCATCGAGACCCCCGCGCGCGCCGTGGAGCTCGCGCGGATCGTCAACGACGCCTTCGCCAAGGAGGTTCGGGACCGCGGTGACCGCTTCACCGCGCTCGCCACCCTGCCCATGAACGAGCCGGCGGCGGCGGCCGAGGAGGCGGAGCGAGCGGTCGGTGAGCTGGGGCTCCCCGGTGTCATGCTCCTCTCGAACGCGAGCGGCGTGCCCCTCCATGACGAGCGCTTCGAGCCGGTCTTCCGGGCGTTGGACCGGGCGGGCGCCGTCGTGTACATCCACCCGACCTATCCGGTCGGCGTCGAGGTCCAGGAGGAGTACATGCTGATGCCCATGGTCGGCTTCCTCGCGGACACGACGCTGGCGGCCGCGGGCCTGGTGTACTCGGGAGCGCTCGAGCGCCATCCGCGGATCACGTGGGTGCTGGCCCACCTCGGAGGTGCGGTTCCCTACCTCGCGGAGCGGTTCGATCGTGGGTTCGAGGCGTACCCGGCGTGCAGGGAGCGCTGCACCGTGCCTCCCAGCGAGCAGCTGCGCGACTGCTACTACGACACCGTGAACTTCGACCCGGCCTGCCTGAGGCTCGCGCTCGGGTTCGCGGGGGCGGACCGCCTCGTCGCCGGCTCCGACTACCCCCATCAGATCGGGAGCCTGTCCAAGATGAAGTCGAGCCTGGAGGATCTCGAGCTCTCCGAGGACGACCGCAAGGCGGTGCTCGGCGGGAACGCGGCGAGGATCCTCGGGCTGCCCTCGGCCTGAGCCGTGGGGTCCCGGCGCCTCCCGCGGCCCGAGCGTCCGCGGGTGCGTCGGACATCGCTTCCTTTCGCTCGCTTGGGAGGAGCCACCGAGTCATGAAGGCATCAGCGGCCCTGCTCGCCCTCTTGGCGCTCCTCGCGCCGCCGCTCGGCGGTCAGGAGCTGACCTCCGACGAGCTGCGGATCGCGCGGTGGGTCGACGGGCAGGCCGCGTCGGCCACCGAGCTGATCCGGCGCCTCGTCGACGTCAACAGCGGCACGATGAACCACGCCGGGGTGCGGGCCGTCGGGGAGATCTTGCGTGGGGAGCTCGACGCGCTCGGCTTCGAGACCGAGTGGTCGGACCAATCCCGCGTCCAGCGGGCCGGCCACCTCATCGCCCGTCTCGAGGGGACGCGCGGGCGCCGGCTGCTCCTGATCGGGCACCTCGACACCGTCTTCGAGGCCGGAGATCCCTTCCAGCGCTTCCAGGACCTGGGAGACGGCTGGGCCCGCGGGCCGGGGATCGACGACATGAAGTCCGGGGACGTGATCGCGCTCTTCGCGCTCAAGGCGCTGCACGAGACCGGCCTGCTGGAGGGGGCCCGGATCCGCGTCGTCCTCACCGGCGACGAGGAGAAGCCCGGTGCGCCCCTCGAGATCGCGCGCCGTGACCTCATCGAGGCGGGCCAGTGGGCGGACGTCGCCCTCGGCTTCGAGGCGGGGGTCCGCGACGCGGAGGCCGAGTGGGCCACGATCGCCCGGCGCGGGTCGTCGGACTGGAGGCTCGTCGTCACGGGGCGGCAGGCGCATTCGTCGCAGATCTTCACCGAGGACGTCGGCGCGGGCGCGATCTTCGAGGCGGCCCGAATCCTGAGCGAGCTCTACGAGGGTGTGCGGGGCGAGCAGTACCTGACCTTCAACGCCGGCTCGATCGTGGGGGGGACCGAGGTCGAATACGACTACGAGCAGACGCGCGGAGCGGCCTTCGGGAAGACGAACGTGGTCCCGAGCCGCGTCGTGGTGCACGGCGGGATCCGGACGATCTCGTCCGAGCAGCTCGCGCGGGCGCAGGATGCCATGCGCGCCGTCGTCGCCCGGCACCTGCCGCACACCGAAGCGGAGATCGAGTTCGGGGAGGGCTACCCGGGGATGGCCCCCACCGACGGGAATCGCCGGCTGCAGGCCCTGCTGTCGGACATCAACCGGGCGCTCGGCCGGGGACCGATGCCGGCCCTCGACCCGTCACGCCGCGGGGCCGCCGACATCTCGTTCGTCGCGCCCTACACCGACGGCCTGGCCGGTTTGGGCGCGTACGGGCGCGGAGGGCACTCGCCCGACGAGGCGCTCGACCTGTCCTCGATTCCGGTCGCGATCAAGCGCGCCGCGATCCTCATCCACAGGCTCGCTCAGGACGCGCCCGTCTCCTGACGGGCTTCCCCGTCACCCCGCTCACGTCCGGGCGAGCCGACTGCGTGAGGGCAGGGAAACAGATGTTCCCAAAGAGCCGCGCGGGCTGTACGATAATGGCGTGGGATTTGCACGATCGGTGCATGGCATGCACCGACCGATCTCCCCCTCCCGGGGGCGCGGGCCGTGCGCGATGATCGCCTCCAGCGGGGGGAGCTCGATGGAGTTCTTGGAGCGCGTATTGGACGAGAGGGCGGGCGAGCTCGCCCTCTCCCTCATGGAGCTCGGGTTCACGCGTGACGAGGCGGAGCGCTTCGTCGCGCACGCGGGGCCGGCCCTGATGCAGTCGTACGCCTGGCAGGCGGATCGCTTCCGCCGAGCCGGCCTTTCGACCGACGACGTCGCCGGCGACGTGCTCGCCGGGATCTCGGGCAGGAGGCTCGCGAGTCGACTCGGGCTCAGCGAGGGGAAGACCTGGGCGGGCCTGCGTGAGCTCGTGCCGGAGGTCGTCGCCGCCTCCCGCGGGCGCGGGTCGCCGGGCGGCCGGTGGACGTCGGGGCCCTCCCGCGCCGCCCCCGGAGGGAACGAGCGCGACGAGTCGGGCGAGCTGGACATCGGCTTCGGCATCAGGCTCCGGCGGCTCCGGCTCGTCCCGGCTCCGGAGATGCCGCCGGGTCGCTCGACGCCTCCGATCGGGGCGACGCATCCCGTCTTCGGCCCCCTACTTTCCGCGCAGCAGTAGGAGAGGCCTCCGGCGGGCTCAGCGCCCGTTCCGCTCGGTGATCGCCGAGTAGACCAGGGCGCGCAGCTTCGCGTGGTCGTCGAGGCCGGACGCGGGAATCACCTGTGTGAAGTACGTGACGACGAGCTCCTCGGCGGGATCGGCCCAGTACGTGGAGTGGTAGGCGCCGCCCCATCCGAACTCGCCGACCGATCCCGGCTCCCCGCCGGCGCCTACGTCGAGACGGACCGAGAAGCCCAAGCCGAAGCCCATCGCCGGGGCCCGGTAGAGCTGCCCCACGTGGTTCGTCGTCATCAGGTCTATGCTGGCCGGCGAAAGCAGGCGCACGCCCTCCAGCTCGCCACCGTCGAGCAGCATCTGGAGGAAGCGTCCGTAGTCGCGAGCCGTGGAGAGGAGGCCGGCTCCGCCGGAGAAGCTCGTGCGGGGCCCGCTCACGTACTGCCCCTGCGCCTGCATGCCGGGTCCGTCCGGCGCTCTCGCCAGGCCCTCGCCCGACAGGTTGTAGACGGCCGCGAGGCGACCGGCCTTCTCCGTGGGGAGGAAGAAATGCGTGTCCCGCATGTCGAGCGGATCGAAGATCCGCCGGCGCAGGAACCCGTCGAGTGACTCGCCGGAGACGGCCTCGATGACGGCTCCGAGGATGTCGGTATTGTATCCGTAGACCCAACGCTCACCGGGCTGCGCCTGGAAGGGCAGCGCTGCCATGCGGTCGACGGTCTGCCGCACCGGCTCCTCGCGGTGCGCGAAATACCACCCGGTGATTCCGGCCTCGGTCCACCGGTCGCCTCCCGGCCCCGACCCGTACGCGATGCCGGCCGTATGCGTGAGGAGGTCGCGCAGGGTGATGGGGCGGTCCGCCTCGGCCACGTGGTACCCGCCCTCCGGTCGTGGCTCCGCGACGGTCGTCTCGGCGAAGGCCGGCAGGTACCTCGAGACCGGGTCGGAGATGAGGAGAGCGCCGTCCTCCTGGAGCATCATGATGCCGACGCTGACCAGCGCCTTGGTCTGGGAGGCGATCCGGAAGATGGCGTCGGTCCGCATGGGCGCTCGAGCCTCTCGGTCGCGCTGCCCGACCGCCTCGGCGTACACGACCCTGCCGTGGCGCTGGACCTGCACGACCACGCCCGGGAGACGACCCTGCTCGACGTAGCGCTCGAGGACGGCGGTGAGCCGGTCGAGGCGCTCCGAGGACATGCCGACCTCGTGGGGTTCGGCGGTCGGGATCTCCTGCGCGCGGCTCGGCGCGGCGAGCACGAGGGCAGAGAGAAGAACGATCAGGGGCGGCGGCCGCAGCCAACGGGTCTTCATGGGAGACGTCTCCGGTTCCGGCGCACGTGGTGCGTTTGGCGTCTCAAGAGGGGGCGCGAGCCCGTCGGCCGCCAGATGCGGCCTCCCTTGAGCGCGGGACGCCGACGGCGCACGTTGTCTCCCTCGGCGTCGCACACAGCACGGAGACGTGGATGAGCCACAAGAGCAAGGACGGTCCGGAGGGCCGGGATCACCTCGAGGCCTTCGACCGGCGCGACCTGCTCAAGCTCGGCGCCGCCGGGCTCGGGCTCGGCGTGACCGGAGGGCTCTCGGCCCTGGCCGGCCAGCAGCCGGGCCGCCTTCAGGAGCGGCCGCGTCTCGGGCCGGCGCCCGCGGCTCCGCTCGCCGCCGACCCGATCGACGTGGTGCGTATCGGCTTCGTCGGTGTCGGGCTCCAGGGCGGCTCGCACGTGCGCAACTTTCTCCGCATCGACGGGGTGGAGATCGTCGCGATCTGCGACATCGTCGAGGCCCGCGCCCGGGAGGTCGCATCGTGGGTCGTCGAGGACGGTCGTCGGCCGCCCACGCTCTACACGCGGGGTGAGACGGACTTCGTGCGCATGTGCGAAACCGAGGACCTCGACCTCGTCTTCACCGCCACCCCGTGGCGGTGGCACGTGCCCGTGTGCGCCGCGGCGATGGAGAACGGCAAGCACGCCGCGACCGAGGTGCCGGCGGCCTACACGGTCGACGACTGCTGGAGGCTGGTCGAGCTCGCCGAGACGCATCGCAAGCACTGCGTCATGATGGAGAACTGCAACTACGACCGGCCGGAGATGATGGTCCTGCACATGGCGCGCCAGGGCCTGTTCGGCGAGATCCTGCACGCCGAGTGCGGCTACCTGCACGATCTGCGCGCGATCAAGTTCGAGGATCGCGACGAGGGCCTGTGGCGGCGGGCGCACGCCATGGTGCGCGACGGCAACTTCTATCCCACCCACGGGCTCGGCCCGGTCGCCAACGTGATGGACGTCAATCGCGGTGACCAGCTCGACTATCTGGTCTCGATGAGCACGCCGTCTCGCGGGCTCTACGAGTGGGCCGAGCGGCACTATCCGGAGGGCCACCCGAAGCGTCGCGAGCGTTACGTCCAGGGGGACGTGAACACCACGATGATCAAGACGGTCCGGGGGCGCACCATCTATCTGAGCCACGACACGAACCTGCCGCGCCCCTACTCGCGCATCCACATGGTCCAGGGGACCCGGGGGATCTTCCAGGGCTATCCGAACCGCGTGTACGTCGAAGGCCGGAGCGAGTCGCACCGCTGGGACGACTGGGAGGAGTGGCGGGCCGAGTACGACCACCCGATCTGGCGAAGCCTCGAGGAGCGGTCTCAGGGCGCGGGGCACGGGGGGATGGACTACATCGAGGACTACCAGCTCGTGCGGGCGCTGCGCGAGGGCAAGCCCACCGAGATGAACGTGTACGACGCGGCGATGCTCTCCGTCGTGATCCCACTGTCGGAGTGGTCGGTGGCGAACCGCAGCAGGCCCGTCGACGTGCCCGATTTCACACGCGGGCGGTGGGCCGAGTGGCCACGCCTCGAGTTCCTGGGCGCCTGACCGAAGAGGGCTTCGTGGAGACATCCCGACCACGGCCGCCGTGGTCGAGCGGGGCGACGGAGACGAACCGGAGGAATGCCGATGAAGACGAGAGTCGGGGCAACGGTCACGACGCTGCTGCTCGCGGTGGGGGCCGGCCCGGCCCTGGGGCAGGACATGACGCTCGCGCTGACGGGCGACGCGATCATCACGCGGCAGCTGTCGGTGTACGACGAGCCCGAGTTCCTCGAGATGATCGAGCTGATCCGGGGCGCGGACGCAGCCTTCACGAACCTCGAGATCCTCTTCCACGACTACGAGCCGTACCCGGCTCACCAGAGCGGGGGAACGTGGATGAGGGGGGACCCGTCGCTCGCCCATGAGCTCGCTTGGGCGGGCTTCGACATGGTGGCGCGCGCGAACAACCATACCGGTGACTACGGGGTCGAGGGGCTGCGGCTGACCACCAAGTACGTCGAGGAAGCCGGGCTCGTGCACGCCGGGGCGGGGGAGAGCCTCGCCGAAGCGCGTGAGGCCCGCTTCCTGGAGACGGCCCGCGGCAGGGTCGCGATCATCTCGATGGCAT
>JBFFWJ010000133.1:0-7962 GCA_041570315.1 Longimicrobiales bacterium
GCCGCGCACTCCCGGGTCGGACGTAGAGACTCGCGGGGGGCCCTCGAGGCCGGCCGACGGACCGATCCGTCACCCCTCGGGCCACACTCCCACGATGCCCCGGAGCGGGCCGGGCCTGCAAGGCGGGCGGTCCGCCCGGCTCCGCAGACGGCCCCGGCCGACCTGCCGACCGGCCTCGCAGTAATGGAGCAGGCCGCACACCGCGGTCCTGAAGACAGCGCGACCGCCGAGACCACCGCCGCCCCGATCACGACCCTTCGCAGGCCTCCACGTCCGACGTCGCTCGCCCGCGCGTCGCCGGCCATCGCCGGGACCGGCACGGTGGACGGCCGGTAGCGCACGGTCCAGATCGCCAGCACGCCGCACCCGGCGCCCATCCTATTGAAGATCGTGGGAATCCGAGCGGCGCCGTTGTAGACCTCGACCCCCGCGATCTCGTCGGAGTGGGCGAAGTCGTCGATCTCCACGAGCTCGTCCGTGTCACCGCTCGCGAGCGCGCCGTCCAGGTCGATGACGGGGGCTCGGCACTCGTTCGGGAGGGTCACGGAGTCCCCGCTCGCGTTCGCGCCCCGCATGCTGCGCGTGCGGCGGGTGAAGACGAGCTCCGTGCCCTGCGGGGAGGGACGCACCCGCACCCCGGGTACCGTGCGCAGCAGCTCCGTGACGCTGCCGGGATTCCGTGCCTGGATCTCGGCCCGGTCGATGAAGTGACCCTGCGTGGACGCGCGCCGTTCCTCGAAGCCCGACGGCGCCGTCGCGTTGGGCGCTCGCTCGCCTCCCACGAAGACTCCCGGCAGCTCGACGGGGACCGGATCCAGCGAGACGGGCACGTACGTCGTCGCTTGGGAGTCGATGATCCAGACGTCGTGGGCAGCGTCGGCGAACGAGAGGTGCCGGACTGCGAGCGTGTTGTGCCCCCAGGACACGCGCGCGTCCTCGAGCCGGAACGCTCCGCGGTCGTCCGTCACCACCGTACGGCCTCCGTTCAGGCGCACTTCGGCGCCCGGGACCGGGGCGCCGCTGCCCGCGTCCGACACGGCACCGGTCAACGTCGCGAGCGGCTCGCCGCCCTCCTCCAGCGTGACGACCCCCACGTCTCTCGTGCCGACGAGGTAGCCCAGCTCCAGGTCCCGAGGAGCGAAGCCAGCTGCCCACAGGCTCAGCACGCGCGCGTCCGGCGCGATGCCCTCGAGCCGGAAGCTCCCGTCCGGACCCGAGGTCACGACCGGCTCGGCGGCTCCGTCGACGAGCACCAGAGCCCCCGGCACGGGCTCGCCGGCGTGGTCGACGATCCTCCCCATCACCGTGCAGGGAGGCACGTGTGCAGGGAGGGTCGGGGTCCCGTACAGGACCAGAGCTCCCAGGAACAGGAGCCCACGATTGAGCGAGCCCATGCGTCACGCTGCGGCGTGCGGGGGTACGCGCAAGGTGGTCACGGGCCGCTCCTCACGACGCGCCCGGGCGATTGATCGTCTGCCCCCCGAGCCCCTAGCTTTCGTGCCGCGGCGGCCGGTGGACCGGGCGGACCGGTGTGCCGCCGGCAGCCCGCAGCCGTGCACCCGGAGGTATCGTGGCCGGTCACAACAAGTGGTCGAAGATCAAGCGCAAGAAGGGCGTCAACGATGCCAAGAGGGGCGCCCTCTTCACCAAGCTCATCCGAGAGATCACCGTCGCGGCCCGGGAGGGCGGCGGCAGTCCCGAGTTCAACGCACGCCTGCGGCTCGCCGTCGACACGGCGAAGGCCGCCTCCATGCCGGCCGAGAACATCGAGCGCGCGATCAAGAAGGGCACGGGGGAGCTCGAGGGGGTCGCCTACGAGGAGGTGACGTACGAGGGATACGGTCCCGGGGGCGTGGCGCTGTTCATCGAATGCCTGACCGACAACACGAACCGGACCGTGGCCGACGTACGCCATGCGCTGAGCAAGCACGACGGATCTCTGGGCACGGACGGCTCGGTGGCCTGGCAGTTCGACCGCAAGGGGCAGATCGTGATCGACGCGAGCCGCTGCACCGAGGAGGCGATCTTCGAGGCGGCGATCGAGGCCGGCGCGGAGGACGTCGCAGGAGACGGGGACGAGTTCGTGATCACCTGCGAGCCGTCGGACTTCGCCTCCGTCCGGGACGCCCTCGGCGCCGCCGGCATCGAGGTGGCCTCGGCCGAGCTCACCCGCCTGCCGAAGAACGAGGTCTCGGTCGAGGGCAAGGACGCGGAGAAGCTCCTCCGGCTCATGGAGATGCTCGACGATCTCGACGACGTGCAGAAGGTCCACTCCAACGCCGACATCGACGACGCGGTCCTCGCCGAGGCCATGTGAGGGCCGGCACGCCGCGTCGACGGATCCCTCGCGGGCCCCGCTGCGGGCCATGACCGCCGATGCCGGCCTCCGGGAGCGGGACGGCGCCGACGCTCGGCTGTCCGCCGGGGCGCTCGTGCTCGGCATCGATCCCGGAACGGCCATCACCGGCTACGGCGTCGTCGCGCGCCGTGCGGGCGGAGGGGTGACGCTGATCGAATGCGGCGTGATCCGCACGTCGGCCGCCGAGCCCCTCGCCACGAGGATCAGGGAGATCTACGATGCGGTGGCGGAGCTGATCGAGCGCTACCGCCCCCACGCGGTGTCCGTCGAGGACGTGTTCCACGGAAAGAACGCGAAGAGCGCGCTCAAGCTGGGTCACGCCCGCGGCGCGATCCTTCTGGCCGCGGCGCACCGGGACCTGGCGGTGGCCGAATACGCGCCCCGGCAGATCAAGAAGGCCGTGGTCGGCACCGGAAACGCCACCAAGGACCAGGTGGGCTTCATGGTCAAGCAGCAGCTCAGGCTCAGGGAGGCTCCCACGCCGCCGGACGCCGCCGACGGCGTGGCGGCCGCCCTGTGCCACTGCATGATCGGCAGCTTTCCGGCCTAGCGCATCGTGATCTCCCGCCTGCAAGGCACCGTCCTGTTCCGCGGCACCGACCGCGTCGAGATCGAGACCACGGGCGGGGTCGTGTACGAGGTGGAGGTCCCCCTGACGGTGCTTCAGCGCATCCCCGCGCCGGGCGGCACGCTCGAGCTGCGCACGCAGCAGGTCGTGACCGACAGCTCCGTGGCGCTGTACGGCTTCCTGGACGGCCACGAGCGCGCGCTCTTTCAACGGCTCCTGTCCGCCTCCGGGGTCGGAGCCAAGGTGGCTCTGGCGATGATGTCGAGCTACACGGCGGAGCGACTCGCGCGCGCGCTCGTGGAGAAGGACGTCGCGGCGCTCCGGCAGGTGAGCGGGATCGGCAGGAAGAAGGCTGAGAAGATCGTCCTCGAGCTCTCCGACAAGGTTGCGGACCTGGCGCTCGTCGCCTCCTCCTCCGGCGACCTCGCGAGCGGCGCTCGGGAGGCCGTCCAGGCCCTGGTCTCGCTCGGCTACTCCTTCGGCGAGGCCGACGAGGCGGTCCGCAGCGTGCTGGAGGCCGGCGCGCCGGATACGACCGAGGAGCTGATCCGACGGGCGTTGGCGGTGTAGAGGAGCACGATGAGCGAGCGCACCCAGATCACGACGCCCGAGACGATCTCCGAGGACGCGCAGGTCGAGCCGACCCTGCGCCCGAACCGGCTGAGCGAGTTCATCGGACAGGCCAAGGTGCGCGACGCGCTGTCGATCGCGATCCAGGCCGCGCGGCAGCGGCGCGAGCAGCTCGACCACGTTCTCTTCCACGGCCCTCCGGGGCTCGGCAAGACCACGCTCGCGACCCTGCTCGCGCGCGAGATGGGCGTGAACATCAAGACGACGTCGGGCCCCGTGCTCGAGAAGCCCGCGGACCTGGTCGGGATCCTGACCAACCAGCGCGAGGGCGACATCCTCTTCATCGACGAGATCCACCGCCTGCGGCCGGTGATCGAGGAGTTCCTGTACCCCGCGATGGAGGACTGGCACGTCGACATCCGGCTCTCGGACGGTCCGAAGGCCCAGACGGTGACCATGAAGATCGAGCCGTTCACGCTCGTCGGCGCGACGACGCGCTTCGGGCTGCTCACCGCACCGATGAGGGCGCGCTTCGGGATCGTGCAGCGGCTGAACTTCTATCCCACCGAGGATCTGGTGACGATCGTCCGCCGGAGCGCCGAGATCCTGGGCGTGTCGGCGACCGAGGAGGGCGCCCAGGAGGTCGCGAAGCGCTCGCGGGGCACGCCGCGGGTGGCGAATCGGCTCCTGCGGCGCGTGCGCGATTACGCGCAGGTGCGCGCCGAGGGGGTGATCGACGGTGCCGTGGCCGCCGAGGCCCTGCGCATGCTCGACGTGGACGAGTACGGGCTCGACGAGATGGACGCTCAAGTGCTCAAGACGATCATCGAGAAATTCGAGGGGGGGCCGGTCGGGCTCAACTCGCTCGCGGTCGCCATGGGCGAGGACGCGACGACGCTCGAGGAGGTGTACGAGCCCTTCCTGATCATGGAAGGCTTCCTGATGCGGACGCCGCAGGGGCGCGTGGCGACGCCTCGGGCCTTCCGGCGCTTCGGCTACTCGATCCCCGACGCGGGGGAAGGGGAGCAGGGGTCGCTCTTCGCCGAGGAGTAGCGATGGGGCCTCGCGCGCCGGCTCCTCGGTGAGCCTCCGCCGGCCCGCCGGCCGTCCGGTCGCCGACTACGACTACGAGCTGCCGCCCGACAGGGTCGCGCGCTACCCGGCCCCCAGCCGGGACGAGAGCCGCCTGCTGGTCGTGCCTCCGGCCGGCGCGTTCCGCCACCTGCGGTTCCGGGAGCTGACCGAGCTGCTCTCTCCCGGCGACCTGCTCGTGGTGAACGAGAGCAGGGTGCTCCCGGCGCGGCTGGTGGGGCGCAAGCCGACGGGCGCGCCCGCCGAGATCCTGCTGACGCGCCCCGCGGCCGGGACGGACCCCGGGCTCTGGGAGGCGCTGGTGCGCCCGGGCGGCAAGCTCAAGCCGGGGCGCACGGTCGTGGTTGCCGACGACGTGCAGGTCGAGATCGTGGACTCGCTGCCGGGGGGCGGACGGCTGGTGCGCCTCGTCACGGCGGGCCCTGTGCAGGAGGCGATCGAGCGACACGGGCACGTGCCGCTCCCGCCCTACATCGACCGGGAGGACGAGCCGCTCGACCGCGAGCGCTACCAGACGGTGTATGCGCGGCAGCCGGGATCGGTGGCCGCTCCGACCGCCGGGCTCCACTTCACCGACGAGCTCCTCGGCCGGGTGCGGGCCGGGGGCGTCGAGGTGGCCGCCGTGACGCTGCACGTGGGCGTCGGCACCTTCCGGCCCGTCGAGGTCGACGACCCCTCGGAGCACGAGATGCACCACGAGTGGTTCGACGTGCCGGCGGCGACCGCCGACGCGGTGCGTCGGGTCCGCCTGGGTGGCGGGCGCGTCTGGGCGGTGGGGACCACGGTGGTGCGCTCCCTCGAATCCAGCGTGGACGCGAGCGGGTCGCTCGAGGCCCGGTCGGGCACGACCGACCTCTTCATCCGGCCGCCCTTCCGGTTCAGGGTGGTCGACGCCCTCCTCACGAACTTCCACCTTCCCCGCTCGACCCTGCTCATGCTGGTGGCAGCATTCGCGGGCCACGAGCGCATCCGGGCCGCCTACGCGGAGGCGATCGCCGAGGGCTACCGCTTCTACTCCTACGGGGATGCGATGGCGCTTCCGGGACCACCGGCCGCCCCCTGAGCCGGGGCCACCACGCGCTCGCTCTCTCGGCGGAGAGCCGCGTGCCCGGTTGGTCGGCTGCGCCGCTCCGTTACATTGCGGGCCGCCATGTTCGACTTCACCCTGCACGCGACGGAGTCCTCTGCCCGCAGCGGCACCTTCCGGACCCCGCACGGGGAGGTGCCCACTCCGGCCTTCATGCCGGTCGGCACGCTCGGAACCGTGAAAGGCCTGGTCATGGAGGAGGTCGAGGCCTTGGGCGCGAGGATGGTGCTGGCCAACACCTACCACCTGTACCTGCGGCCGGGGCAGGAGGTGGTGGAGCGCCTCGGCGGTTTGCACGCCTTCATGCGGTGGGACGGCCCGATCCTCACCGATTCGGGCGGCTACCAGGTCTTCTCGCTCGCCGACATCCGGCGCATCCACGACGACGGCGTCGAGTTCCAGAGCCACATCGACGGCTCTCTCCACCAGTTCACGCCGGAGTCGGTGGTCGACGTGCAGCGCCGGCTGGGCGCGGACGTCGTCATGGCCTTCGACGAGTGCCCTCCGGGGGGGTGCGACCGCGCGACGGCCGAGCGGGCGAACGAGCGCACGCTCGCATGGCTGCGGCGCTGCCGGACGCGCTTCGACGAGGCCGCAGGCCGGTCGGAGGGACCGGCGCAGGCGCTCTTCCCCGTGCTCCAGGGCAACGTGTTCGACGATCTCCGCACCGAGCATGCCCGGCGGGTGATGGACATGGGCGAGTGGAGCGGCTACGGGATCGGGGGGCTGAGCGTCGGCGAGGCGAAGGAAGACATGTGGCGCGTTCTGGAGCTCCTGCACGAGCTCCTTCCCGCCGACCGGCCGCGCTACCTGATGGGCGTCGGGTACCCCGACGACCTCCTCGAGGCGGTCGCCCGCGGCTGCGACCTCTTCGACTGCGTGGCCCCGACGCGGAACGCCCGCCACGGCACCGCCTGGACGGCGGAGGAGGGCCAGGTGAACTTGAAGGGCGCGCGGTTCAGGGAGGACGCGCGACCGATCGACCCCGGGTGCGACTGCCATGCGTGCGCTCGCTACGACCGGGCCTATGTCCGGCATCTCCTGGTCGCCGGCGAATGGCTCGCGTTGCGCCTCCTCTCGATCCACAACCTCCGCTTCCTGGTGCGGCTGGGCGAGGAGGCTCGACGTCGCATCGGCGAGGGCAGCTTCGAAGGGTGGCGCCGGGACTGGCTCGAACGATACAGAACGAAACGGAGTCGCCAGTGACGCCTCTACCCATGCTCTTCGCCGTCCCCCGCGAAGGCGGAAACGCGGGCGCCATCTTCATGGTACAGATGGTGTTGATCTTCGCGATCTTCTACTTCCTTCTCATCCGGCCCCAGTCGAAGGAGCGGCAGAGGCACCAGGACATGCTGTCGAAGATCAAGAAGGGTGACGAGATCGTGACGAACGGGGGGATCATCGGCAAGGTCGTGCACGTGGAGGAGAAGCGGCTGACGTTGAGGACCGGCGAGAACACGCGCCTGACCGTGGACCGGGGCCGGATCGCGGCCGTGCTCGACGTGAAGGGGGAGGCGAAGGAAGGGTGAGGAGCGTCCACACGACTCCGGCGGGTTGAGCGTGGCGGTCCACGAGATCGTGCTGATGGGCGATCCGGTCCTCCGAAAGCGCGCCGAGGAGGTCGCGGAGTTCGACGAGGGCCTGAGGAGGCTCGTGCGCGACATGTTCGAGACGATGTATCACGCCGACGGCATCGGGCTGGCGGCACCGCAGATCGGCCTGTCCACGCGCGTCCTGGTGATCGACCTGCGTCGGGAAGCGAAGGGCGGGGGCCCGGGTCGGCCCGATCGGCTGGCGCTCGTCAACCCGTGCGTCACGTGGCAGAGCGAGGAGACGCACAAGCAGTCGGAGGGCTGCCTCAGCATTCCGGGCCTGGAGGAGGTGGTGACGCGCCCGAGCTCGGTGCGCGTGGAGGGGTGGGACCCCGACGGCAACGAGGTCACCGTCGAGGCCGACGAGCTCTTCGCCCGCGCCCTCCTGCACGAGATCGACCACCTCGACGGCATCCTCTTCCTGGACCGGCTGACCCCCCTGAAGCGCAGGATGCTCCTGAAGAAGTGGAAGAAGCTGGAAGCTGCGGAGACGTGATCCGGGGCCGCTCGTGAAGATTCTGTTCTGGGGAACGCCCGACTTCGCCGTCCCCTCGCTGCGGGCTCTCGACGACGAGGGCTTCGACATCGTCGGGGTCGTGACGCAGCCCGACCGCCCGTCCGGCCGGGGCCGGCGGCTCGCGCCTTCGCCGGTCAAGGAGGCGGCCCTCTCCATGGGGTTGCCGGTGCTCACGCC
>JBFFWJ010000134.1:0-7933 GCA_041570315.1 Longimicrobiales bacterium
AGCCGAAAGCCGTGCATCGTGCCCCCGGTCAACGCCGCGAGTCCGAACGTTGCGAACCCGAGGACCCAGAGCCATTGAGCGACGATGCGGTCCGGAGGCAGCGCACCGTGCACTCCACTGGCGAAATACAGGGCCGAGGCGGCCAGCGCGTAGTCGGTGAGCATGGTCGCCGGTTCGGTGACCGGCCCCCACCGGGGAAACGTCTCGGATTCCATCAGCGTTCGGAGTCCCTCAGGCCGGAGGGGGCTGATCGCCCCCGGCGTGCGACATCCTCCTCGGCACCGCCATGGAGCCGCGAACGCGGGCGAAGTACGTCGGCCAGGACGACTGCGCCGACCGCCGCGGGCAGATAGGTGAGGACCATGCGCTGGGCGAGAGTGAAAGGACCGAGCAACTCAGCCGGGAGAAGGATCGACATGATCGCCCCGGTGCCCAGCTCCGCGAACCCACTCCCTCCGGGCGTCGGGATGATCAGGGTCACGAGGTATATGAGGGCCTGAGCGCCGATCACGGTCATGAAGGGGGCGTCGACACCCAGGCCGCGCACCAGGAAGTATCCGAGGACGAACTTGTTCGCGTAGAGGCCGGCCGTCAGCAGGAAGCTGGCTACCGGGAGCCAGGGCGCCTCACGGGTGAACTCCACGCAGGATTCCCGGTACTTCTCGATGCTCCCGACCAGAACCCGCCCCCCCCCGGCGACCGCACGGGCCCATCCGCTGGAGTTCGACTCGAGGCGTCGCACCGTCGGGGTAAGCCCCCGAACGATGAGGTCAGGCCGGATGAGACAGGCCAGGATGAACGTGAAGGAGAGGGCGAACGACGCGAAGCCCCACATGAGCATCCACTGAGCCCAGTCAGCCGGGAAGTAGCCCTTGAGCAGCCATGCCGCGGCACCCCCGGCGAGGAGGAAGAACAGCAACGTGGAGAGGAGGTTGATCATCAGGAAGGAGAGCGCCGCCGGAACGGGAATGCCTTCCTTCCACAGGACGAAGAGCTGAGCCGGACCACCTCCCGTCTGCGATGGGGTCACAGCACCGGCAAATCGTGTCGCGAAGTCCGCCTTGAGGGGGACCAAGAGCGAGATGCCGGGTCTGATGCGGACGAGGAAGATCTGATAGCGGATCGCGCCGATGAGGAGATCGGCCAGCATCGAGAGGATCGCGAGCGTGAAGAAGCCGGCGCTGAGTCCGCGCACGACGGTCTCGAAGCTGCCCCGGTTCGTGACGACGAAGAGCAGGCTCAGTCCCGCCACGGCCAGGACTGCGAAACCGGCGAGACCTCGCGTGAGCCGTTCCCTGTCGATGTGTGGGGGTGCGACGCTTCGTTCGTCGATCGGCATCCCTGACCCGCTGTCTCCCTCCAACAAGACACACTGCACACACTGCACGCCTCGCCCCCCAGTTACGCAGAGTGAGGCGGTCGCGCAATGCCGAAGATTCGAGAGCATTCCGTAACCCCACGCCGGCACGCCCGGGGCGCGCTTCAGGCGCTCCCGTAGCTGCGAGCGCCGGCATCCCGTGGTGTCGCCTTCCTCCGTCCGGCATTACCGTCTGACCGTACGACTCGGTTTCCCGGCCCCGACCCATCATGCTGCACCGTCCCCTGCGAGCCCTGACCGTCCTGACCCTCATCTCGTCCTCGGCATCGTGCGGGGCGGAGGGTAACGCTCCCATGGAGCCGGAGGATCCGCTCACGCCCAACGAGACGCCCACCGCGAGCTTCACGACGAGCGTGGAGGAGGGCGCGGCTCCGCTCGCGGTCGCGTTCGACGCGACCGGCTCCTCCGATCCGGACGGCAGCATCGTCTCCTACTCCTGGGACCTCGGCGACGGGGCAACGGCGCTCGGCCGCCAGGTCGGGCACACATTCGCCGACGCCGGCCTCTTCAAGGTCGTGCTCACGGTGAGCGACGACCGGGGTGGCGAGGGCGCGGCGGCGGACACCGTCTTCGTCACGAGTCCGCCGGGGTCGGGAACGAATTCGATCAGCGGCACCGTCTGGTTCGACCGCGATGCCGACGGCGCACGGGACGCGGAAGAGCCTGGTCTCCACCGGTTCGTCGTATTCCTGGACCTGGACACCGACGGCGCGCGCGACGCCGGCGAGCCGCTGGCCTTCTCGGCCACGGACGGCTCGTATCGGTTCGACGGGCTCGATGCCGCCGCGACCTACACGGTGAGCCAGGCGCTTCCCTTCGGCTGGACGAACACGACACCGGGCCTGCCGCAGCCCTCGTCCGGCCCGGTGGGCCCCGCCCGGGTGATCAACGGAGAGGAGACCCAGATCAGCCTGTTCCCGTTCCAGGTGGCGCTCATGACCGGCAGCTTCCAGTTCTGTGGAGGCACGCTCGTCAACAGCGAGTATGTGCTGACGGCGGCCCACTGTGTCGACGGCGCCGATCCCGGGGACTTCGAGGTCCTGATCGGGACCGACGACCTCACGGCGGGTGGCCAGCGCGTCGGCGTGCGGTCGATCCGCGAGCATCCCAGCTTCGGGAACACGCTCGACTACGACGTGGCGCTCCTGCGGCTGGTCACGCCCCAGCTCCATCCTCGTCCCTTCCTCCAGGGACCCGACCAGCCCTCCCTCTCGGTTCCCGGCACCACGGCCACGACCATCGGGTGGGGTCGGATCGAGGACGGAGGCGACACGAACCGACTTCGACGCGTGGAGCTTCCGATCATCACCAACAAGGCGTGCTCCGATGCCGCGGGCATCTTCTTCGGCAGCATCGGAGATCGGACCGTGTGCGCGGGGGGAGCGAACCTCGGCCGAGGCGTCTGCTTCGGCGACAGCGGCGGCCCCCTCCTCGTCCCCTACCAGGGCTCGTGGGCCCAAGTCGGCATCACGAGCTTCCTCGCGGCCCGCGACAACTGCGGGGACGTGCCGAGCGCCTTCTCGCGGGTCTCCGAGCTGATCGACTACATCGTCGGCATCGCCAGGATCGAGGCCTCGGGAACGCACGTGATCGATTGGACCTCGGGCTCCGACGTCCGGGTGGACTTCGGGAACTTCCACTAGGTAAGCCCCGCAGCCGAGTCCCGAGGCGGGCGCGCCGCCGCGTCCGACATGGCGCGACGGCGACCAACCGCGGCGCCGGCTCCTCCCGCTCGGTCCCACGATCCCCGGCGCGCGGCTCGCCGCAGCCCTCCCCGGCGCGCGGCGCGCTGCGGCCCGGGCGGTCTCGCGTTTCGCGCGCGCCTCGCCCCGGGTCAACGGCGAAGGGTCTCGGCGGGATCGATGCCGCTGGCCCAACGGGCAGGCACCCAGCACGCCAGCGTGGCCGCGATGCCCAGCAGGACCGCGGCGCTGCTCAGCGCCAGGGGGTCGTTCGCGGACGCCTCGTACGCGATCACCGAGAGGAAGCGCGACAGAGGGAAGACCCCGAGCAGCCCGATGAGGAGCCCCAGGACGGTCAGGGTCCCTCCCTGACGGAGCACCATCGCGGTGACGGCGGCCCGGTCCGCGCCGAGCGCCATCCGGATCCCCAATTCGGAGGTGCGGGTGCGCACCGCGTACGACACGACCGCGAACAGGCCTCCGATGGCCACGACCAGGGCGATCAGCGACAGCGTCCCCATCGCGAAGACGACGAATCGGGTGGGAGCCCTGGCCTGTGCCACCCGCTCCGAGAGCGACTCGATTCCGTAGGGCACCAGGGCAGGGTCCACCGCGCGGACCGCTTCGCGGATCGCGGCCGCCACGTCGTCTCCGGCCCGTGGAGCCCGGACCACGTACGAGTAGGCCGACCCGACGAAGACCTCCGGCTGATAGACCGCCTCGAGGGTGATGACGCCCCGGCCGCGCATGAGCACCGGCTCCACCACACCGACCACGACCTTTTCCTGCGGCCCGACGAGGAGGCGCTTGCCGATGGGGCTCTCTCCCGGCCAGGTCCGGTCGGCGACGGTCTCGTCGACGATGACGGACGCTCCCTGCTCGGCCATCTCCGATTCCTCGAAGAGCCGTCCGGCGAGCAGCCGCGTGCCCATCGCATCGAAGTAGCTCCGGTTGACGACGACGACGTCGGCCCTCCTCTGGCCGCGCTGGAGATCGTCGGAGTCCCTTCCGTAGGGTCGATTGAAGATGCGGTCGGACAGGGGGGGCATGCTGGTGCGTCCCACCGCCACGACGCCGGGGATCGCCATCAGGCGTTCCTCCAACGACTGGGCGAAGGCGCGGCGCGTCTCCGGATCCGCGTACTCGGGGCCCATCCCGGCGAGATCGAAGGTGAAGACGTCCTCGGCTTCGAAGCCCACGCGCTCGTTCACCAGCGCAATCAGGCTCCGCGTCATGACGGTGGCCCCCGTCAGCAGGATCACGGAGAGGGCCAGCTCGCTGGCCACCATGGCGTCCATGAGGCGTCTCCGTCCGCGGGCGCTTCCGCCCCGGCCGTTCGAGCCGAGCAGCCCCACGAGGTCGAGCCTGAGGGCCTGCAGCGACGGAAGAAGTCCCGCGACGAGCACGGCGGCCAGCGCGATCGCCATGGACACCGCGAGGGAGGCCAGGCTCATCTCGGAGCGGTCGATGAGCGGAAGCGAGGGCGGAGCCAGTCGGGCGACGGCCGCGATCCCGATCCACGCGAGCACCGCGCCGAGAAGCCCGCCTCCCAGCGCGATGAGGCCACCCTCGAGGAGCTTCTCGCGGACCAGGCGCCCGTTGCCGCAACCGATGACGGCCCGGACGGCGTCGGGGCCGGAGCGGACGTGGCCGCGGACCAGGACCAGGTTCGCGACGTTGGCCGAGACCAGGAGCATGAGGAAGACGACCCCCCCGACGAGCACGAGGAGGATGGGGCGCCCGGCCTCCGTGAGATCGTCGTGGACCGGGTACGCCACGATGCGCAGCTCCTCGTCCCGGTAGGCCGGGACCTCGTCCATGAGTCGGGCCGCGACGGCGTCCAGGGAGGCCTGTGCCGCCGCGACCTCCACCGAGGGCTTCATGCGAGCCAGGAACAAGGTGCTCCTGGAGGGGCGGCCCTCGGGTCGCTCCGCGCCCTGGACATCGGGGAAGATCACGAACACCTCCGCGCTGGTCCCGCTGACCCAGCGGTGGAGCCGCTCGTGGAGGAGCCGGAAGTCGGGTGGAAGGACGCCGACGACCCGGGTGGCGAACCCCGCCATGCGCACCGGACGCTCCAGGATCGCGGGGTCGGCTCCGAATGCGCGGACCCAGAGGCCGTGCGTGATCATGACCATCTGGGGACGGCTCTCCTCGGTGGAATCCGAAGGCGACTCCCCGAGCGCGAGCTGGTCGTCCGGCGCGAAGTGCCGCCCCAGGAACGGCTCGACTCCCAGCGTCTCCATGTAGCCCCGCGAGACCCAGAGCGCCCGGACGTGCACGGGACTCGCGTCGTCGTCCGACAGGGCGACGGGGCTCACCTGTCCCAGGCGGAACTCGACGCTCTCGAAGACGTCCTCGGTGGCGCGAAGCGCCGCCAGGTCGTACCAGGGAACCATGAGGCGCCGGTTCTCGCGGGTCAGGTGCGAGATGTCGACGAGGCGATCCGGCTCGGGATACGGAAGGGGGCGCAGCACGACCGCGTGCACGATCGAAAACACCGCGGTGGATGTGCCGATTCCCAGCGCCAGCGTGACGACGGCCAGGAAGGTGAAGACCGGTTGCCTTCGTAGGGCGCGAAGGGCGTTCGCCAACTCGTCGAGCATGACCGCAACCTCCTGCGGGGCACTCCGAGGGCAGGCCCTAAACCTAGTGGAGTCTTTCCGATGCTTCGACGCCACGCGCGCGGCGGTGCATCGGCGATGCCTGCGTCGGGACTTCTCCAGATCGTGGCGCTCTTCCTGCGCCGTCCCGCCTCGGCGGGGCCGCGCCTCCCCTCGCTCGGTGTGCACGGATCACCGGAAACACTCCACCAGGCCCGCGCCCGAGGAGCGGTACGCGACGCGGGCCGTCTTCGGTTCCGTGGCGTGGACTCGGCTCGGTGCGTTACCATGCCGCTTCCGCTCGACCGCACCGCAGAGAACCGGAGGCACCCGATGACTCCCACGAGCCAGCCGTCGAAGCTCGCCCTGTCCATCGCGACGCTCGTCGCCCTGGTTGCTCCGGCAGGCGCCGGCGCCCAGGGCCGCGACTTCAGCGACGTGCAGATCACGGCCCACCACGTGGCGGGCAGCGTCTACTACCTCGAGGGCTCGGGTGGAAACATCGGCCTCTCGGTCGGCGAGGACGGCGTCGTCATGATCGACGACCAGTTCGCGCCGCTCACCGACAAGATCGTCGCCGCGATCCGTGAGCTCACCGACGCCGAGATCCGCTTCGTCATCAACACCCACGTGCACGGTGACCACACGGGCGGCAACGAGAACCTGGGCCGCATGGGCGTGCTCATCCTCGCGCGCGACGAGGTGCGGGTCCGGCTCGCCGAGACGCAGGCGCCCGAGGCGCTGCCGGTCCTCACCTACTCCGACGCCATCACGATCCATCTGAACGGCGACGAGGTGCACGCGTTCCCGGTGCCCCCGGCCCACACGGACGGAGACAGCTACATCCACTTCCGCGATGCCGACGTGCTCCATCTCGGTGACGTGTTCAGGACGACCGGCTTCCCCTACATCGATCTGGCGAGCGGGGGGACCCTGGACGGCACGCTGGACGCCCTCGCGGTCGCCATCGGGATGGCGGGCCCGGACACGAGGATCATTCCCGGACACGGCGGCGTGTCGGCGCGCGCGGACGTGATCGAGTTCCGCGACATGATCCTGGACGTCAAGGCCCGCGTCGCCGCGATGGTCGAGCGGGGGATGTCGCTCGAGGAGGTGCTGCAAGCGCGCCCCACGGCCGAGTACGAGGCGAAGTGGGGCGATCCGGAGCGGTTCCTGGCGGGCGTGTACGCCGGGGTGGGCGGCCAGGGCTGACGTCACCGGTCCGCACGGCACCCATCGACGGACCCTCGCAGCTGCTCGGCAGGCACGCCTACGCGTCGCCCGGAAGCGATGCCTCCAGCACGCGCAGCAGGTCCCGAGCCCGCGCCTTCGGGATCTCGCTGTCGAGTCCCTCGGCGTTCAGCACGCCCCGTCCCACGACCTCGCCCCGATATCCGATCGCGACCGGCCCGCGGCGCTCTCCCGCCACCGCAACCGGATGGCGCTCCAGGACCGAGCGCAGCTCGGGGCCGGAAAGCTCGAGCATCGCCCCGGTCGCCTCCGCCCAGCGCAGGAAGTCGTTGGTCGGACGGGCCCGGCCGCGGCTGTCGAACTCGATCGCCCGCAGCCCGATCGAGATCGCGCGCCACCCCCGCTCCGCCCACGCGCCCTCGAGCCAGGCCTCCAGCGGCCAGCGGTCGACCGCGTGGACCCAGGCGCGGCCTCCGCGCATCGTCCATCCGACGCCGTCGAGCTCGCGCTCGAGGCCGAATCGTGCTCGTACGTCCTCGACACCGCGCCGCATCCGCTCCTCGGCCTCGGCGACGTCGGTCGCGCCCTCGTCGCCCGGGAAGAGCGCCGGCACGGGGGTCCAGCCCGACCGGGGGGCGTCGTCGACCGCCGGCTCCGGACTTCCGTCCGGCCGCGGCGCCGTGCGGAGATCCACGGGTCCGTCGAGGCGGCGCAGCTTGGCGAGGAAGAGCCCACCGGAGTCGAAGTGATGCGGGTAGATGCGGGCGGCGCCCTCCAGGCGCGGATCGAAGCGCTCGCCCTCGAACGACGTCAGGCCGGGGGCGCAGGGCACCGCCAGACGCAGCGGTTCCAGCTCGACCGGGAGGCGGGCGAGCGCGTCTCCGACCACCGCCTCGTTCTCCTCGGGCGCGAAGGTGCAGGTGACGTAGAGGATCTCGCCCCCGGGCCGCGTCACCCGGACCGCCTTCTCCAGCAACGCCCGCTGCGCCGCGGTCACGTAGGCGAGGAACGAGCTCGACTGGTCCGGGACGCGACCGGCGCGGCGGCGAAGCGTCCCCTCGCCGGAGCAGGGCGCGGCG
>JBFFWJ010000135.1:0-7879 GCA_041570315.1 Longimicrobiales bacterium
CGGCGAGGACATCGATTTCCTCTACGACTTCGTCAACAGCGGGGACCCGGCGCGGCGGGCGTACTGCGACGCGACGATCCGGGACGGCGAGATGGCCCGGGGACGGGACCGGATCACCGGCGACTACAACGCCTTCTGGGCGGGCCGGGGCACGCAGGAGAGCGAGGTGAGCCTGGGCCTCAGCGCGTCGCTCAGGAACAACATCGGCGGCTTCGTCTCCCTGCGGCGCTCCGCGTTCGACTTCGCACCGGAGCACTACGAGCGCTTCTTCTCCGGGCCCGACGAGGCTGCGCTCTCCCCGCTGCGTCGTCCGGCCGGCCTCTTTTCCGGGCTCCACAGCGTCAGCGTGCGCTCGTGGATCAGCTCGTGGGAGCGCGCTCGGATCTCCCTGGGGGCCTCTTGGTCCGAAACGCCCCTGTTCGCGGGGCTCGCTCCGGTCGACGTGGGCCAAGCGTGGAACGGCGACCTCGGCCTCACGCTCTACCCCACCGGCTCGCTGGAGACCGAGGTCGGCGTGCGACACGTCACGATCCTCCGGGAGCGGGACGGCTCGCGCTACTCCTCGGCCACGATCCCGCGCCTTCAGGGCCGGTACCAGTTCTCGCGGGCCCTGTTCGCGAGAGCGATCACCGAGTACTCGAGCCAGGAGCGGGGAGCCCTTCTCGATCCCGTGACCGGAGAGCCGGTGTTCTCCTGCACGGACGAGTGCTCCGCCCGCGCGGGAACGGACCGGCACGACTTCCGGCTCGAGGGACTTGTCGGCTACGAGCCCTCACCCGGTACCGTCGTGTTCGTCGGCTACACGAGGCAGTTCCGGGACACGCAGGCGTTCGCCTTCCGCGACTTCCGCACGCAGGCCGACGGGCTCTTCGTCAAGCTGAGCTACCGCTTCCGCATGTAGGCTGAGCCCCGGGGCGCTTGCGAGGCGCCGCCGGGTCCGACCCCGGACGCTGCGCCGAGGCCGCGTGCGGGGCCTCTCGACCGGGGCCTTCCCGGCCGGAAGGTCGTCAGCGCGCTCCGAAATCGAGACCGAGCGCGCTCGCCTGGACGAAATAGACGGAGTAGTACCCGGACCGTCCGTGCCGATCGCTGGCGAAGAAGAACGTGCGACCATCCGGACTGAACGCGGGATAACCGTCGTTGCCGCGGCTGTTCAAGGGCTCGGGCAGCGGGTGCGGCTCGCCCCAGCCGTACGCGGTCCGCTCGGCGACGTACAGGTCCTGCTCACCCACGCCGCTCGCCTCCCGATAGCCCTGGAAGATCAGGTATCGACCGCCGGGGCTCATCACGGCGTTGGCTTCGTCGCCGTAGGAGTTGATCAGGAGGGGTCGCGGAGCGGAGAAGCCGCCGTCCCCGTCGGGCTCGGCGACGTAGAGGTCCGACCCCCATTCGGGATCCGTGCCGAGCGTGTACAGGAGCGTCCCGTCCGGCAGCAGCGACGCCCCGGTCTCGGCGCCGAGCGTGTAGCGCTCCAGCTCCGTGCCGGGCGTGTTCACCGCGCCGGCCAGGGGGCGTGCGTCGGACCAGCCCTGATCGGTGCGCCGCACCTCCCACAGGTTGGCCCCGTCGTCCCCGGACTCGGGGAGAGGGCGCCGGGACGTGAAGAGGAGCCGCGACCCGGGGGCCGTGACGAACGGGGCCTCGTCCCCCGGCCTCGCGAAGCGCGCGGGCGCCGCCTCCGTCCACCGGCCGTCGACGTGCCGGGTTACGAAGATCTGCGGCTGGCCCCGCCGTCCGCGTCGGGTGAAATAGGCCTCGGTCCCCCGGGGCGCGAAGGTGATGCCGTACTCGCGCAGCTCGGTCGACACCGCGCCCGGAGCGAAGACCTCGGGCACCCGCGACGGCGCCCCCGCGAACGGATCCGGAGACTCGCACGCGCTTGTCACGGCGCACAGCGAGACCGCCAAAAGAGCTCGGTGTGACCACGCATCTCGCTGTCCGACTTGACGATACATCGCACTTCCGGCGGGATGCGGGAATGGGGCGGCCTCGGGCTCCCGCCAAGCTCCGCGTCCCGGAGGACGCGGTCAAGTCGGCGACGGCGGACGGGCGGCTAGGGCTTCGTGGCCTCGAAATGAGCGCCGGAGATGGACGCTGCGAACGCTGTGAGCTCGTCGACGTCCTCCGGACCCGTCGCCAGGAACGCCTGCACCCCGGGATCGCCGAGGATGTACTCGGTCGGATACCGGGCTTCCTTGGTGATGTGGACACCCTCGAAGCCGGCCTCGCGAATCTGACCCAGGTAGGTCTCGCGGGGCGTCGGCAGGCACGCCGCGACGGCGTCGATGTCGCCCTCGAGCGCCTCGGGCACGGGCCGGTCCGAGACCATGTCCGAGATCACGAGGCGTCCCCCGGGGCGCAGGACGCGAAACGCCTCGCTCAGGACACGGGACTTGTCCGTGCTCAGGTTGAGGACGCAGTTGGAGATGATCACGTCCACGCTCTCGTCCGCGACCGGGAGCGCCTCGATCTCCCCCAGGCGGAACTCCACGTTCGCGTAGCCCCCCTCACGTGCGTTGTCTCGGGCGCGCTCCACCATCTCGGGGGTCATGTCCACCCCGATCACCCTGCCGGTCGGGCCCACCCTCTGCGCCGCGAGGAAGCAGTCGATCCCCGCGCCCGACCCCAGGTCGAGGACGGTCTGCCCTTCGCGGAGGCCCGCGACGGCCGTGGGGTTGCCGCAGCCGAGACCGAGGTTGGCGTCGTCGGGAAGGGCCGCGAGCTCGTCCGGGGAGTAGCCGATGCTCCGTCCGATCTCGTGCGCGCTCCCCGCGGACTCTGCCCCGCAGCAGGTTGGCTCGCAGCACCCCGCGGTCTCCGTGGCCGCGCGGGCGTAGCGCTCTCGCACGGCTCTCTTCACGTCTCCTTCCGCATGCGTCTTCATCGAAGCACCTCTCGTCTCTGCTGGCTGTGGTCCCGGACGATGCTCACCGCACGACGCAGCAGCTTCCTCCGGATGTGTCTACACGGCGGACGAACGAGCGTCCGAGTCGCCCGACGAGGCGGGCGATGGCCGCGCGCACCTCGGGGTCGAAGTCGCTCATCAGCTCGGCGTACTCCCGGACCAGGTCCTCCGCGATCCTGTCCCGCACCGCCCGTCCCGCCGGCGTCGCCACGAGCTCGACGACGCGCCCGTCCCCGGGGTCGCGCCGCCGGGCCAGGAGCTCCCTGTCGACCAGCCCGCTCGCGATCCGGCTGGCGGTGCTCTTGTCCAGGTACAGGTGAGCGGCGAGCTCGTTGATCGTGAGCGCGCCCGCGTCGACGACCGCCTTCAGCGCGTAGCACTGGCTGACGCTGACGTCGTGACAGCACGCGCGGTCCCGGTCGCGGAACTGGACCACGCGGACCAGCTCGCCGAGGGCCTCCGAGAGCCGGAGGGCGTCCTCGAGCAGCGACTCATCGACCGTGCCCGGTCGCGCCCCACCGGCAGACGTCGTCGGGGGATTTTCGGTCCCCGACGTCCTGAACATAGTTGTCATACACAACTATATCCGGCGCGGCGCCGTCCGTCAAGTCAGCGGGAGGAGCCTATCTCGGGTCGATCTCGAGAAGACTGCGCGGATCCACGCTCGTCGCCCCGAATCGCACCACCCAGTGGAGGTGAGGCCCGGTGACCCGCCCGGTCGCGCCGACCCGCCCGAGGGGATCGCCGGCCTCGAGCGTATCCCCGAGCTGCACCAGGGGCTCGCTCAGGTGGAAGTAGCCGGTCACGAGGCCCGCACCGTGGTTGAGATACACGAGGCGGCCGGCCAACAGGAACTCGTCGACCAGGGCCACCACGCCACGGGCGGCCGCCACCACCGTGTCACCGCGCCGCCCCTGCAGGTCCAGGCCCATGTGACGACCCGAAACCCGGCCGTTGAACTCCCGCCCGTCACCGAAGCCGCTGGTCACGGGGCTGTCTCGGGGCGCCACGACGTCCCCGGTGTAGATCCGCCGGGTCCGGTGTGCGATCCGGGAGACTTCGCCCGCCTTCGCACGCTCCCCGGCCAACCGCGCTGCGTCGGCCGAATCGGGAGGCGCTCCGAAGCGTGGCGCCACGGTGAGCTCTTCGTGCTCGTAGGCTCCCGGGGTCACCGGGATCGACTCCTCGATCACCTGCTCACCCCCCGCCTCGTACGCCACGCGCACCCACGCGGGCACGCTTCCCGACGCGCCGACGGGCACCGCGGCCAGGCTCTCGAAGGAGCGCTCGTCGAGTCGGCGGAAGTGGAGCTCCTCTCCGCTCACCTCGCCGCGAACCCCCATGATCGGGGTGTGCCGCGATGCGGTCACGCGGATGGCGAAGAGCCGCCCTTCACCCGGGCTGGCCGGGTCCCACGTGACGAGGGGCGGCATGCGGATGACCGCCCCCTCCTCCTCCGGTCCCGCCTCGGCCCCGCCGCTCAGAGCCCAGAAGCCCGCCACGCACAGGCCGGCGAGCGTCGCCGCGCGCACGACGGCCCACGCCCGCCTCCGCTCGGACGGCTGTCCGGTCCGACCGTTCGGGTGCCGTGCCGGCATCGGCGCGCTCAGTTCTCCGGCTGCTCCGGTGGGCCTTGGCGGTTTCGCGCCTCCTCGGCATGGACGGCGGTGAGGATGTCCTGGAAGACGTCCAGCGGAAGCGCGCCTTGGAGAGGCGGGTAGCCGATGATGACGAAGGTCGGCGTGCCCCGCACACCGATCTGACGGGCGAGCGTCGTGGCGGAGGCGATCCGGTCGAGCCTCCGGTCCTCCGCAAGGCACCCGTCGAAGCCGTCCATGTCGATTCCGAGCTCCTCGACCCACCCCCTGAGCACGGGCTCGGGCTGGCTCGCTCCCTTCCACTCGCTCTGCTCGCTCCAGAGCCGCCGCGTGATGGCCTCGTAGGCCTCGACGTCCTGCTCCATGACGCACTCACCGGCCTCGGTGGCGGCCAGGGAGTTCGCGAACATCCCGGTGATGTACGGCAGGAACTTCCACTCGACCATCCCGGTCTCGATGAACTCCTCCCGCAGGGTCGGGAAGGTCTCGTCGTGGAATCTCCTGCAGAAGCCGCAGCCGAAGTCGGACATCTCGACGACCTTCACGATCGCCGCGGCGTCGCCACGGTCGAAGCCGAGCTCCTCCACCGCGACCGGGGGCGTGTCCCCGCCGCCGGCCCGGTCGATGGGAATGGGCGTGGACATGCCGTTGCCGACCGGCTGCGCCAGAAGCGCGGCGGTGGTGTCGTCCCCGGCGGCTGCCTCGCCACCCTCGCTGGTGCAGCCGGCCAGGAGACCGGCACACAGAAGCGTCCCCGCAGGGAAGAGCCAAGTCCTCATGAGATTTCCAGGTTGATGAGTTGTCCGAGGCCGGCCAGGAACGCGGTCATGCTCGCGAAGCGGCCGGACACCATCAGTAAACCGATGACCACGAGGACGGTTCCGGCGGCGCGCTGGAGCGGCACCATCCACGCCCTCGCGCCGACGCTCGCGGCGAGGAGCCAATTGACGCTCGCGGCGGCCCCCACGAACGGGATCCCGAGCCCCAGGGCGTAGGTGCCCAGGAGCAGCGTCCCGTGCGTCATCGTCGACTCGAGGCCCGCGTAGAGTAGGATCGAGCCGAGGATCGGGCCAATGCAGGGGGTCCATCCCGCTCCGAACGCCACGCCCACGATCAGCGAGCCGACGGCGCCCGCGGGCCTCGAATCCAGGGAGACGCGGCCCTCGCGCAGGAGCGTGGGCACGCGCACCGCGCCGACCAGGTGAAGCCCGAAGAGCGTGATCAGGGCTCCGCCGAGCCGGTTCACCCAGGGTAGGGCCCCGGCGATCCGCGCCCCGGCGGCCGTCGCGGCCGTGGCCCTCGTGAGGAAGACGAGCCCGAAGCCGACCATGAAGAGCACCGAGTGGACGACGGCCATGCGCCGCGCGCCGGGAACGGTTCCGTCGGTGAGCTCGCTCAGCGTCATCCCCGACACGAAAGCGATGTAGCTCGGAACGACGGGCAGGACGCAGGGCGACAGGAACGACACGGCGCCGGCCAGGAAAGCCAGGGCGAAGGAGACCTCTACGTCCATGCCCGCCCGCGCCGGCCGCTCAGAGCCGGAAGTCGGTGAGGAGCCGCTTCTCCTCCTCGCCCACCTTGGCGTCCACCTCCAGGTACGGCTCCAGGCCGCTGCCCTTCAGCTTCTCGCGCAGGAGCTGGTCGAGCTGGAACAGCCCGGCCGAGTTCGACAGCTCGACCGTGATGCGGATCGGCTTGCCCTGTCCCGCCTCGATCGTCACCGACTCGACCGCGGCAGCCGACACCGAATGGATGGACAGGGAGCCCGACGTGAACGGGATCCTGGACCGGCCCTTGGCCATGTCCAGCGCGTCGGCGATGCGCACGACCCCGGCCTCCAGCGTCAAGGGCGCCCCGCCCGAGCGATGCGAGATGATCGCGTGCAGAATCTCGGAGCGCACGACGACCTCGGGTCCGGGACCGTACACGGCCGGCAGGATCTCGCGAAGCTTGCGGTCCGCGATGAAGAGGCTGAAGGACTCGTGGTCCGCCCGATGGATCGACATGCCGACGTCGTGGAGCAGCGCCGCCAGCGCCACGACGACCTCGGCGTCCCCGGTCTCCATCTCGTAGTTCCGGACAACGCTCGGCACGACGCCCCCGTCGACGAGGAGCCGAAGCATGCGGACGGCGATGTTCATGACGATCTTGACGTGGACCGGGCCGTGATCGGTCATGTGGAGCCGTTCCACCGCGTTGACGTTGGCGGCGATCCACAGCCCGTAGAGCTCGTCGTCGGCGTTCACGGCGTCCATCAGCGCGCGCAGCTTGGGGTTGTGCCGATCGGGCACGGTCATGCGGATCCGCTGGGCGAAGCGGTCGTCCAGGCTGCGTGGGACCGCCGGCTCGCCCTCGCCCCGCTCCTGCGGCCGATCTCCCGCCTTCTGCTCCACTCGGAGCTGCTCCTCGCTCACAGCGCGGACTCCCAATCCGAGACCCTCTCGGCTTTGTCCATCACCACGACGGTTCCCACGATGCGGTCGTGGATGGCTTGCCGGTTCGCATCCCAGAACACCTGAGCGAAGCCCAGGAGCCCCGTCGCGAATCCCGCCGCGTACCCACCCGCCCGCTCGAAGGCGGTCCACCACGTGATCGGCTCCCCGTCCAGGCGCACGACGCGAATCCCCATCATCCTCTTCCCGACCGTCTGGCCCTTCCACCACGAAAGGAAGACCGTGAGGTACAGCGAAGCCCAGCCGAACCCGAATCCCAGCTCGTCGACGAACTCCCGCAGCCAGCCGAACACGCCGCCGGAGGTGGCCTCGGCCAGCTCCTCGCCGGCCCGCTCGAGCTCGCGCCGCTGGGTGCGCGTGGCCTGCTCGAGGCCGGCAACCCGGTCCTCGAGCGCCGCGAGCGTGTCCCCCGCGACGAGCGGCGCCAGCCGCCGGGCTAGGAGCCGGCGTCGAGCGGCGTCGTCCTCCCCCGCGCCGCCGGCCTCGAGCAGCTCTCGGAGCGCCGCGAGCGCTTCGCCGTCCGAATACGCGGCGACTTCGGCCTCGACCGCCTCGCTCACGCCCAGAGGCGTCGCCTCCGGTCCGGTGTCGAGCACCCGGGAGATCATGGCGTCGGCCCCGTCGGCCCAGGGAGCCTCGGGAGGAACCGCCCCGACCAGGAAGTCACGGAGCTCCCCGTCCGCCATCCCCAGCTCCCGGGCCACCCTGGCGAGGTCGAGGGCGGTCGCCTCCGCCTCCTCGATCGTCGCCGCCCCCTCCAGCGCGCTCTGCGCGCCGGCCCCGGCCAGCGCCCTCACGATCGACCCGGCGGCGCCCGCGCCGGCGAACGCCGACGGCGCGTCGGAATCCTCGTCCGAGGCGTCCCGGCGGTCGGAGCCGCAGGAGGTCCAGACCACCGCCGTCACGAGCGCGATCAGGAGCCC
>JBFFWJ010000136.1:0-7870 GCA_041570315.1 Longimicrobiales bacterium
CCGCGCGGTCCAGGCGCGCGCGGACCTCGGGGACGTGGGCGGCGGCGTGGCGGACCGCGTCCGCGACCAGGCGGTCCCGGACCGCGTCGTAGTCCTCGGGCGCCTCGGCCGCGGGGTCGTACAGCGAGCGATCGGTCACGGTCGTGCCCCCTCGTCTCAGGAGAGCCAGCGCTTGCGGCGCCGGTAGTGCTTCACGTCGCGATAGGAGCGGCGGCGTCCCACCTCGGTCAACCCGAGATAGAACTCCTTGACGTCCTCGTTCTCGGAGAGCTCCTCCGCCGAGCCGTCGAGCACGATGCGCCCACCCTCCATGACGTACCCGCGATCCGCGACGGACAGGGCGATCCGTGCGTTCTGCTCCACGACGAGGATGGTGGTGCCCTCCTCTCGGTTGATGCGCACGAGCACCTCGAAGATCGCGCGCACCAGAAGGGGCGCGAGCCCGAGCGAGGGCTCGTCGAGCAGCATCAGGTTCGGCCGGGCCATCAGCGCCCGACCGATGGCGAGCATCTGCTGCTCGCCTCCCGACAGGTAGCCGGCGTCCTGTCCGGCCCGGCGCTCCAGCTGGGGGAAGTACCCGTAGACCCGAGCCACGTCCGCCCTGATCCCGCCCCGGTCGGAGCGCGTGTACGCGCCCGCCAGCAGGTTCTCCTCCACGGTCAGGTGCTCGAAGACGCGCCGACCCTCCATCACCTGGAAGATCCCCCGGCGGACGATCTCGGACGCGTCGAGCCGGTGGATCTCCTCCCCCCGGTAGCGGATCGAGCCGTCGGAGACTTCCCCGTCGTCGGGGCGAAGCAGGCCCGAGATCGCCTTGAGCGCCGTCGTCTTGCCGGCCCCGTTGGGACCGAGCAGCGTCGTGATGCTCCCCTCCTCGACGGTCATCGACAGGCCCTTGAGGACCAGGCTGATGTCGTCGTAGACGACCTCGACGTTGGCGAGCTCGAGCAGCATGGGACCTCAGCCCGACCCACGTCGAGGGGGGCGCGGGCTCGTGCGTCGTCTCTCCACCCTAGGGGTCGGTGGCGACGGCCCGGAACTCCGATACCGGGCGCCACGCGCCGTCCTCCACGATGTAGATGCGCAGCCCCTTCGACCCCCGGTGGTCGTCCGCGGTGAACGTGATGGGCACCGAGACGCCGCCCGTGTCGAACTCGTCGAGCGTCTCGAGCGAGGCCTTGATGTTCGGGCCGGTCAGCTCGAGCCCGCGCTCGAGCGTGCGGCGGATCCCCTCGGCCATGACCGCCATCGTCCACCATCCCTGCGTGAACGCGTTGCTCGTCTCTTCCAGGGATATGCCCTCTCCCTCCAGGTAGGCGCGGATGTCCCGGGTGCCCTCCACCTCCTCGGAGAGCGGAGCGAAGGGCATGGAGCCCATCACGGACTCCGCGGCCTCCGGCGCGAGGTCGATCAGGAGCTCGTTGGCGCACCAGTTCAGGCAGACGAAGGTCACGTCGAGCCCCAGGCTCCGGGCGTTGCGGAGCGCGAGCGCGACCGGCCCGGAGGTGTTCTGGAAAACCACGTACTGGGCGCCGGACTGGCGGACCTGCGTGAGCTCGGCCGTGAAGTCCGTCGCGCCGCGCGGCATCTCGTAGGCTTCGGCGTCGACGCCGATCTGCGCGGCGTACGCCTGCCCGCCCTGTTGCCACGGGGACAGGCCGAAGGGGCTGGCGTTGTGCAGCAGCGCCACGCGCGGCTGCCCGGGAAGGCCGGCGGCCTCGTGCCGCTCCTTGATGAAGTCGAGCACGATGAAGAACTGGTCGCTGTACGTCGTGGCGGTCAGGAAGTTGTAGGGCGCCTCCTCGGGGTCGCCCAGCACGTGGGAGAGGGAGGCCGACGTGAAGGGGATCCGGTCCTCCACGATCCTCAGCCGGAGCGCCTCGGTATCTCCCGTTCCCCACCCCATGAACGCCACGACCCCGCGCTGGGCGTACTGGCTGTAGAGCTGCTCGGCCCGCCCGACGTCGTACCCGTAGTCCTGGAAGGCGAGGTCGAGGGTCCGCCCGGCGATCCCGCCCTGGCGGTTGGTCCACTCGACGAAGCCCCGGAGCCCGTCGGCGTAGTGCGTGCCCACGTCCGCGGTCGGCCCCGTGAGGTCGAAGATGGCGCCGATCCTGATCTCGTCCGCTCCGGGCGAGTCGCCGCCGCCGCACGCGGCGAGCCCTGTCAGGGCGACGAGGCCGGCCGCCCGCGCGACTCCGGATCCGATGCGCATGCTCATGGACTGCTCCCGTTCAGGTTCGGTAGGCGAACGGCCACACGGAAAAGTAATCCTTCACGTTCGCCCAGATCTTGGCCAGCCCACGCGGCTCGAAGACGAGGAAGAGGATGATCACCAGCCCGAACGCGGCCTGCTGGGCGTGGGGGACCACGCCGGCCACCCCCGGCATCACGTCCTGCAGCGACTCACCCACCATGCCGATCCCGACCGGGAGCAGCGTGAGGAAGACCGCGCCGAAGAACGAGCCCGAGATCGACCCCAGGCCCCCGACGATGATCATCGCCAGGTAGGTGATGCTCGTGTCGAGGGTGAAGCGCTCCCAGGTCACGATCGTGCGGTAGTACGCGAGCAGCGCCCCGGACAGGCCCACGAAGAACGACGACGTGGCGAACGCCATCAGCTTGTACCGGAAGACGTCGACCCCCATGGCGCTCGCGGCGATGTCCTGATCCCGGATGGCGACGAAGGCCCGCCCGGCGCGCGTCCGGAAGAGGTTGGCGGCGAAGACCGCCGTCGCGGCCGCCGCCGCCGCTCCCACCCAGTAGAAGCCGAAGTCGCTGTTGAGCCGCACGTCCAGGAGCCGGGGTGCGGGAAGCACGAGGGCCTCGGTGCCGCCGGTGAGGGCGGTCCAGTGCGTCAGGATCCACTCGACGATCTCCTGCGCGGCCAGCGTGGCCATCGCGAGGTACAGGCCCTTGAGCCGGAGGGAGGGCAGGCCGAAGAAGACCCCCACCGCAGCGGTGATGACGCACGCGAGGGCGATGCTCACCCCCCAGGGGAGCCCGACCCGGAGGGTGAGCAGCCCGGCCGAGTAGGCGCCGACCGCCATGAACGCGCCCTGTCCGAGCGAGATCTGGCCGGCGTACCCGGTGAGGATGTTCAACCCGATCGCGCCGACCGTCGCGATGGCGATCTGGTTGGCCAGGTTCAGCCAGTACGGGGAGGCCACGAACGGGAAGGCGAGGACCGCGACGGCGAAGAGCGCCATGCGCACACGCTCCGGCGGCGTCGTCCGCAGCCCCATGTCGGCTTCGTAGCTCGTGTGGAAGACGCCCGATCGCATGATGCTACACCCGCTCGATGATCGGCTTGCCGAAGAGGCCGTACGGCCGGACCATCAGCACGAGGATCAGGACGACGAAGGGCACGACCAGGTTGAGCCCCTCGCCCACGTAGCCGCCCGTGTACGCCTCGAGGAGCCCGATCACGGCGCCCCCGATCACCGCGCCGGCGATCGAGTCGAGGCCGCCCAGGACGACGACGGGGAAGACGCGGAGGCCGATCGCGCTGATGTTCTGGCTGAGCCCGACGATGTTGCCCAGCATCATCCCCCCGACGGCCGCCGACACGGCGGCCAGCGCCCACGCCACGGCGAAGATCCGCGGGATGCTGATCCCCATGCTGAGCGCGGCCTGCTGGTCGTCGGCGACCGCGCGCATCGCGATGCCGTCGCGCGTGTAGCGGAAGAAGAGCCCGAGGAGCGCGAGGACGACCGCCGCGACCGGGATCACGACCAGGCGGTCGGCCCCGAGCACCGCCCCGTAGACCTCGATGCCCCCCGGGGGCAGGAAGGTCGGGAAGGTCCGCGGCCGCGGACCCCAGACGGCGTTGACGAGCGCGCGCAGCACGCTCGACAGGCCGATCGTGACCATGATCATGGAGATGACCGGCTCCCCCACGAGCGGCCGCAGAACGGTCCTCTCGACGGCCAGGCCGATGCCCACGGCCAGCGCCAGCGTGAGCGCGACGCCGATCCCCCAGGGCAGGCCGACCTGTGCGATCGTCGCGAACGAGAGGTAGGCCCCGAACAGGAGCAGCTCGCCCTGCGCGAAGTTGATCACCTCGCTCGCCTTGTAGATCACCACGAAGCCGACGGCCGCGAGCGCGTAGATCATGCCGTTGGACAGGCCCGAGACGGTGAGCTGGAGGAAGACGTCCATCGGGGCCTCAGCCGCCGCGGGCGGGGCGGGCGGTTCCGCCGCGGCCGGAGTGCACCGGTGCGGCGGCCGCGGACGACTCCCTCGCTTCGGCTCCCTCCTCTCCCGCGGATGCGATGCGGAGCTCGTGGCGCACCGTCGCCGTGCGCCCGTCCTGGTAGGCGATCCGGCTCTCCACCGAGACCGCCGCGCCGCCGCCGTACAGGCCGTCGAGGATGTCCCGGTACCGCTCGGCGATGAACCGCCGGCGCACCTTGCGGGTCCGGGTGAGCTCGGCGTCGTCGGCGTCGAGCTCCTTGTGCAGGAGGAGAAAGCGACGGATGCGCGCGGCCTCCGGCAGATCCGCGTTGACCTCCCTCACGTGGGCGGCGACGAGGTCGTAGACGGCGGGCTTCTGGGCCAGGTCCGTGAAGGTCGTGTACGACAGCTGACGCCGCTCGGCCCAGGTTCCCGCGTTGGCGAAGTCGATCGCGACGATGGCGGTGACGAACGGCCAGTCGCCCCCGAAGACGACGGCCTCGCGGACGTAGGGGCTGAACTTGAGCTTGTTCTCGATGAACTGCGGGCTGAACGTCGTGCCGTCGGCCAGGGTCATCACGTCCTTCGCCCGGTCGATCACGACGAGGTGCCCGTCCTCGTCGAGATAGCCGGCGTCTCCGGAGTGGAGCCAGCCGCCCTCGAGCGCCGCCGCCGTCGCCTCCTCGTCCCCGAAGTAGCCGGCGAAGACCGCCGGGCTCCTCGTCAGGATCTCGCCGCCCTCCGCGATCCGCACCTCGGTTCCGGGCAGAGGGCGCCCGACCGTCTGGAACTTGACGTCGCCGTCCCGGTGGACCACCGAGATGCCGGAGACCTCGGTCTGGCCGTAGAGCTGCTTGAGGTTCACGCCCATCGCGTGGAAGAACCGGAAGACGTCCGGGCCGAGCGCGGCGCCCCCCGTGTAGGCCCGGCGCACGTGGCGCAGGCCCAGCTGATCCTTGAGCGGCAGGAAGGTGAGCAGCTCGGCCAGACGCCGCTTCCACCGAAGCGCGCCCGCAGGCGCCTCCCCGCGGAAACGGGCGTCGGCGGCCTCGCGGCCGACGGCCATCGACCACTCGTAGACGCGTCGCTTGAGGCGCGTCGAGTCCTCCATCCCTACCTGGACCTCGGAGACGATGTTCTCCCAGATGCGCGGGGGGGACACGACCGCCTGGGGCCCGATCTCGCGCAGGTTCTCCCGGACGGTGCCGGTGCTCTCGGGGAAGTTCACCGTGAAGCCGACGGTCAGCGCCCACGAGACCGAGACCATGTGCTCCCCGATCCACGCCAGCGGCAGGAACGACACGAAGTCGTCTTCGGGGCGCACCGGGTCGACCTCCTGCATCTGCGCCGCCATCGACAGGAGGTTGCGATGGCTGAGCTCGGCCAGCTTGGGGCGGCTCGTCGTCCCCGAGGTGGTGCAGAGCAGGGCCGTGGCCTCCGGGTCGAGCTCCGCTACCCCGCGCTCGAAGCGCCCCGGCTCCCCTTCGTGCAACGCCCGGCCCAGGCCCTCCACGTCGGAGAAGAAGCGGAGCCTCGCATCATCGTAGCCGTGGAGACCCTTCGCATCGTGGTAGACGACGTGGTCGACCTGCGGCGTATCGGCGACGGCGTCGAGGACCTTGTCGACCTGCTCCTGGTCCTCCGCGACGACCACCCGAGCGCCCGACGACCGCAGGACGAAGCTCAGCTCTTCGGCGACCGAGTCCTGATACACGCCAACCGCGACCGCTCCCATCGACTGGGCCGCGAGCTCGGCGATGACCCACTCGGGGCGGTTGTCGCCGATGATCGCCAGCCGGTCCCCGGGCCGCAGCCCGAGCCGGACGAGCCCGAGCGAGAAGTCGCGCACGCGCGCGAGGTACTGCGACCAGGTGAGCTCCTGCCAGACGCCGAGGTCCTTCTCCAGCAGCGCGACGCGCGCGCCCTCTTCGGAAGCCCGGGCCACGAGCAGGCCCGGAAGCGTACGAGCCGCGCTCACGCGTGGGCCTCCTCTCCGAGGTAGGCGTCGATCACGGCCCGGCTTCGCCCGACCTCGTCGGGCGGGCCGACCGCGATCAGGCGGCCGAAGTCGAGGACGGCCACGCGGTCGCAGATGTCCATCAGGACGTCCATGTCGTGAACGATCACGACGGGGGTGACGCCCCACTCCTCGTGCACGTCGAGCACGTACCGCGCGATCGCCTCCTTCTCCTCGGCGTTCATCCCCGCCATCGGCTCGTCGAGCAGGAGGAAGGTCGGCTCGGCGGCGAGCGCGCGGCCCAGCTCCACGAGCTTCTGTTGGCCGTAGGAGAGGTTGCCCACGAGCTGGCCGCGCACCGCCTGGAGCTCCAGGAAGTCGATCACGTCCTCCACCGCGCGGCGGTGACGGACCTCCTCGCGCCGTTGACGGCCCCAATACAGGCCGCCGCCCAGCACGCCCCCGCGCATGTGCACGTGCCGCCCCAGCGTCACGTTCTCCAGCACCGTCATGTGGCGGAAGAGCTCGATGTTCTGGAAGGTGCGGGCGACGCCCAGCGGGGCGATGCGGTGCGGCGCCAAGCCGTCGATCCGGTGCCGGCCGCCGCCCGCGTCGAAGAGGGTGATCGAGCCGCCCTGCGGCCGGTACAGTCCGCTGACGCAGTTGAGCAGGCTCGTCTTGCCCGCGCCGTTCGGCCCGATGAGCGCGTGCAGGGAGCCCGCGCGCAGCTCGAGCGTGACCCCGTCGAGGGCGGCCACGCCTCCGAAGCGCAGCGAGACCTCTTCGATCGCGATGCGGGATGCCTCGGGCGGCTGGGCGCGCGGGTGGGTCACGGGGCTCCGGGCCATGGGGGGCAGGAGGGCCGATGTTAACCGCGCGAGGGGAAGGAGCAAGACCGGCGCCCCAGTGGGCCTGCTCCGCGGGCGATCGGTGGTCCGCTGCGTGATGGGTGGCGGGGTCCTATGATACGAGCGCTGCACGACGCGCGGGCCGGGCCGATCAGGAGCTCGAACATGAGAATCGACGTCAGAGTCATGAGGACCGCCTCCGCCACCGCTCTCGTCGCGACCATGGCGGCCCTCTCCCCGTCCTGGTCGGCAGGCCAGGCGAGCGACTGGGTGGTCCCCCGCACGGAGCACGGCCACCCCGACCTGCAGGGGAATTGGTCCAACGCGACGATCACTCCGCTGCAACGGCCGCCGGGCCAAGGACCGACGCTCACCCGGGACCAGGTGGTGGCGATCGAGGGCGAGCGTCAGGACCTCATCGACCGGGCGGCCCAGCCCAGCGACCCCGATCGCGGCGCGCCGGAGGCCGGCGGGGTCTCCATTGGTGGGGGGCATGCCGGGTTCGATGCCGCGGCGGGCGCCACGGGCGGCTACAACTACTTCTATATCGATGGCGGGGATCGGGTGGCGATCTACGACGGTGAGCCCCGCAGCAGCCTGATCACGATGCCCGCGGACGGGCGACGGCCGGCGCTGACCGCGGCGGCGCGGGAGCGGATCGCCGCGGACCGTGCGCGGTTTGCGGGCATGGACCAGTACGACAATCCGGAGAACCGGCCGATGGCGGAGCGGTGCATCGTGTCGTTCGGCTCGAACGCCGGCCCGCCGATGCTCCCCAACTACTTCTACAACAACAACTACACCATCGTGCAGACCGCCGAGCACGTGATGATCCACCGCCTCACAGAGATCGGCGAGGGAGCCGAACGGCTCGGCGAGCCCCGTGCGC
>JBFFWJ010000137.1:0-7829 GCA_041570315.1 Longimicrobiales bacterium
CCTTCCTGTGGCGATCCGGTCGTTCGAGGAGGCGCAGCGACAGGATCCGAACTGCGCTGTGTGCTACTGGGGTGAGGCCCAGGCCCGTGGACCCTTCTTGAACGGGGGCCTCACCGACGCCAACGCCGGTCCGGCCTACGAGGCGGCGCAGCGCGCGCTCGCCCTGATCGACCACACCGACGACCCGAAGGAGAGGGCGCTGATCCGGGCCATGTCGCTTCGCTACGCGCCCGAGCACGATCCCGACATGCGGGCGGCGCTGGACACGACGTACTCCCTGGCGATGTCGGAGGTCTACTCGCTGTATCCGGAAGACCTCGACGTGGGCACGCTGTACGCGGAGGCCCTGATGCTGCTGAACCCGCAGAGGGCCCGCTACGAGGCGTCGGACCCGTTCGTTCAGAGCTTCCACACGGTGCTCGAGCGCGTCCTCGAGCAGGACCTCAACCATCCGGGCGCGTGCCATCTCTACATCCACGCCACGGAGGCGACCGAGGTCGCGTACAAGGCCGAAGCGTGCGCCGACCACCTCATGACCTCCGTGCCGGGGTCGAGCCATCTCAACCACATGCCGTCGCACACGTACAACGTGATCGGGCGGTGGGGTAAGGCGGTGCGCTCCAACGCGATGGCCTGGCGGTCCGACGAGCGGACCCCCTACGGCGAGGGGGTCTCGTACGGAGCCACCCACAACCTCCACATGCTCTTCTTCGCGGGGTCGATGGACGGCCAGGGCCAGGTCTCGAGGGCGGCGGCGGAGGAGTACGCGAGGCAGGTGAACGGCGGGGTGTTCTACCAGGTCCTGGTGCTGCTCCGCTTCGGCGAGTTCCGCAACATCCTCGAGCTGAGCGAGGCGCCCGAGCAGCCCCTGCGACGGGGGCTCTGGGAGTTCGCCCGCGGCTACGCCCACCTGCGCACCGGCGCCCCGGACAGCGCCGCGGTCTATCTGGCGAGCGTCGACGAGAAGGCCCGCACCCTGCCCGACGACGTCACCGAGCGCAACAACCGCGGCAGCGACCTCCTCAGCATCACCGGCGACATCCTCAGGGGCGAGATGCTTCGCGCCGAAGGTAAGCTCGACGAGGCGATCGCCGTGTTCGAGCGGGCGGTGGAGCTCCACGACGGGCTCGAGTACGCGGAGCCCGAAGCGCTCAACTTCTCGGCCCGGCACTGGTTGGGAGCGGCCCTGCTCGAGGCCGGTCGTCACGCCGAGGCCGAGGACGTCTACCGCGGGGCGCTGGAGCAGCACCCCAACAACGGATGGTCCTACTTCGGGCTCGAGCAGGCGCTGAGGGGGCAGGGCAGGTCCGCGGAGGCCGACCGGGCCAGGGCGGACTTCGATCGGCTCTGGGCGCGCGCGGACATCATCATCCGCGCCTCGAGGTTCTGATCGACCGGAGCGGACGGCGGTCACGCCCGGCGTGGCGCGTGGCCGGGCGCCGGCGGGGTGCGAGGGCCACCGCCTCCCTCCTGGTCCTGGGAGGGGTGGCCGCCTGCGCCTCGGCGTCCTCCGCCACGCCCGGCCCCGCCGGGGCGGCGACGGCCGCGCCGGAGGGGGCTGGCGCCCCGACGACGCTCGCGGTCTACACCGCGGGGCAGGCGGAGCGGGGCGAGCGCGTGTTCTCGACCGTGTGCTCCGCGTGCCACGGGAGGAACGAGTTCAGGGGTCCGATCTTCGCCCTCACCTGGATGGCCGAGCCGCTGGGACACCTGTTCGAGCACATCAGCGCGACCATGCCGCAGGACAGGCCCGGGAGCCTGACGGGTGAGGAGTACGCGGCCGTCCTCGCGTATTTCCTGCAGGTCAACGGGCGCGAGGCAGGCGACGTCGAGCTCCCCGCGGATGTGGAGCGTCTCAGGACGATGCGCTGGTGAGGGCGCGACGCGGTCGTCGCCCATGCGCTGGGGGCGACGTCCCGGGGCGGAGGGATCCGCGGCAGCCCGACTACTTGCGGGGCGCGGCGCAGCATCCCACGGTTGTCCCTCGCCGACGCGGCGCCGCTGCCCGAGGAGTCACGGAGCCGTCGTGCGGGGTCGGCTCCGTGGAGGGGCTGTTCCGGCAACGTGAGTAGAGAGGTGAACGTGCTGCGCTCGATCGAGTTCATCCATCAGGGTCGCCGATATCGCGGAACCGTCGGGCCGGTGCCGGGCGGAGCGCCCGAGTTCGTCGACGGAGCCTGGTTCGTGTCGATGAATGGCGGGCCCGAACGTCGGGTATTCGAGGCCCACCGCGACGATGCGGACACGCCGGAGTTCCGGCACCGCGTCGTGATCGCCACCTGGCTCACGGAGGGATACAACAGGCGCGTCTCGGGAGAGCGGAGGAAGCCGGCGATGGGGGATCGCTTCCAGCCCGATCGCAGAAGCGGACCCGACAGGCGAACCTGACCGCACGGGGCGGGCTCGGCCCGCGTCGCCCCGGTCGTGCAGCGCCGGATCTCACGTCGTCCGCACCGGTGGGCGTCGGGGGGTGACGACGCACTCGTCGGCACGGTTCGGGGCCACTCGCGGATCGGGGGCCCGAGCCGCATCTTCCGGCGATGAGCTCCCCCGACTCCGTCAGCCGGCTCAACACGGCCCTCGAGGGCCGCTACCGCATCGAGCGCGAGCTCGGCGAGGGCGGCATGGCCACCGTCTATCTCGCCGATGACCTGAGGCACGAGCGAAAGGTCGCGCTCAAGGTGCTCAAGCCGGAGCTGGCCGCCGTCGTCGGAGCCGAGCGGTTCCTGGGCGAGATCAAGACGACGGCGAACCTGCAGCACCCGCACATCCTCCCGCTCCACGATTCGGGCGAAGCCGACGGTTTCCTGTTCTACGTCATGCCCTACATCGAGGGCGAGACGCTCAGGGACCGGCTGGACCGGGAGAAGCAGCTTCCCATCGACGAGGCGGTGCGGATCGCGACCGACGTCGCAGAGGCGCTCCACTCCGCTCACGAACGGGGCGTGATCCATCGGGACGTGAAGCCCGCCAACATCCTGCTGAGTCGCGGGCGGCCCCTGGTGGCGGACTTCGGTATCGCCCTCGCGGTCAGCGCGGCGGGCGGGGGCAGGCTGACCGAGACCGGCCTGTCGATGGGGACGCCGTTCTACATGAGCCCCGAGCAGGCCTCGGCGGATCGCGAGCCCAGCCCCGCGAGCGACGTCTACTCCCTCGGGTGCGTCCTGTACGAGATGCTCGTCGGGGATCCGCCGTACACGGCGAGCTCGGCCCAGGCCGTCCTCGCGATGATCCTGACCGAGGAGGCACGGGCCCCTACCCAGGCTCGGGCCTCGATCCCGCCGAACGTGGACGCCGCGATCCGCAAGTCGCTCGAGAAGCTCCCGGCCGATCGCTTCACGAACGCTCAGGACTTCGCGAAGGCCTTGGCCGACCCCCGCTACCGGCACGGCGCGATCGGGACCGCCGGGCCCTCGGACGCGGGCGGGCGGTGGAAGCGGATCTCCGTGGCGACGACCGCCCTGGCCGCGGGGTTCGCGCTGGCCTTGGGATGGTCGCTGCTGCAGCGCGAGGCGACTCCCGGCGCCGTCGCCCGCTTCGAGTCGCCGTTTCGGGGTGGGCAGGAGCCCACCGGCGCGTTCGAGCTCACGAGGGACGGATCGGCGTTGGTCTACGTCGGGCGGGGCGCGGCGGACGGTCAGAGTCAGCTTCAGAGTCAGCTTTGGATCCGAAGCTGGGGCGACCTCGAGGCGAGGCCGGTTCCGGGGACGGAGGGCGTGAGGGCGAATCGGGATGGGGGCCAGCTCGGCGTCTCTCCGGATGGACGTGAGGTGGCGTTCGCCGCGGGCAATCCCGGACCGCTCCGGGTCGTGCCCTTGTCCGGGGGCCCGAGCCGGACCCTGGCCGCGTCCGCCTACAACGCGGCGTGGTCGCACGACGACTGGATCTACTTCACGTCCGGAGAGGATCTGGTCGTACACCGAGCGCGATCGACCGGAGGCGAGGCGGAGATCGTGACGGAGCGGCTCGAGGGGGAGCAGTTTCACGTTCTCGCCACCACCGTCCCCGACGGCGAGACCCTTCTCTTCCAGGTGTTCCGGGCCGGCGACGGAAGTGATGCGGAGATCTGGTCCGTCGACCTCGCAACGAGGGAACGGACGCTGATTACCCAGGGAAACAGCCCTCGCTACGTCGAGTCGGGCCAGCTTCTTTTCGGGACGGCCGACGGGAGACTGATGGCTGCCCCGTTCGATGTCGCGCGCTCGGAGCTCACCGGAGCCGCGACGCCGGTCATCGAGGGTCTTGTCAACGAAGCGCTTCGCGGCCACGTGTCGTACGCCGTGGCCGAGGACGGCACCCTCGTGTACCTGGCCGGCGAGACGGGATCTGGTTCCTTCGAGTTCCTCTGGGTCACCCGGTCCGGCGAGGCCGTGCCCGTGGTTGCGGGCGAGACCTTCGTCCCGTCCCCGGGCGGCAACGACGGTTGGCGCTTGTCACCGGATGGCTCCCGAATCGCCTTCACGCGAAGCGTGGACGGGAACGACGACGTCTGGATCGCGGCACTCCCCGATGGTCCCGTGTCCCGCCTCACCTTCGATGACGGGATGGATCTCTTGCCCCAGTGGCACCCCGACGGCGAGACGGTCACATACCGAAACGGCCCGCTCGGTGAGGGCTATCTCTGGTCGAAGCGAGCCGATGGCACGGGGGACGCCGAGCTCGTCCTCGACGGCTTCAACGTGGCCAAGGGAGTGTGGAGCCCCGACGGGGTGTGGCTGGTCGCACGACGGGCGGGAATCGCGGGGGACGAGTCGGCGAGGGACATTCTGGCGATCCGACCCGGGCTGGACTCGGCGGCCGTCCCCCTCGTCGCCACGCCGGGCTTCTGGGAGCAAGCCCCCGCCATCTCGCGCGACGGTCGCTGGCTGGCCTACAGCTCGAACGAGACCGGCCGCCACGAGATCTTCGTGCGCCCGTTTCCCGACGTCGAGGCGGGCAAGTGGCAGGTGTCGAGCGAAGGCGGAATCCAGCCCGTGTGGGCGCACAACGGCCAAGAGCTGTTCTTCGCGAACCCGTTGACCCGCGAGCTGATGGTGGCGGAGTTCACCACGACCTCCACGGCGTTTCAGCGGGGTCGGCTCGCGACGATGTTCGAGATCCCGGGGGCCTTCTATTTCTCAGGGACCGGAAACAACGATTTCTATGACGTGGCGATGGACGACGAGCGGTTCCTGATGGCCCGGGAGTTCGGGTCCGAAGAGGCTTCCACGTCACTCGTGCTCGTCCAGAACTTCTTCGAGGAGCTGAGGGCCAGGGTGCCGAACTGAGGGATGAGCGACTTCGTCACCGAGGTGAAGCGCCGCAAGGTCGGGCGGGTCGCCATCGCGTATACGGGCGTGGCGCTGGCCGTGCTCGAAGTCGCGGACCTCGCCTTCTCTGCGCTCTTCTTCGATGACGCCGTCTATGGCGTCATGGTCATCGCGACCGTGGCGAGCTTCCCGGTCGTGCTGGTGCTCGCGTGGATCTTCGACGTGACGCCGAAGGGGATCGAGCGTACCGCGGCGGCGGATCCTCGGACCGGCGACGAGGGGGCAGGGGCAGGAGACGCTCCAGGGAGCGGCTCCACCGCGTTCACCCGCCAGCTCGTCGTCGCAGCCGCGATCGTCATCGTGGCGATGACCGGCATCGGATGGCGCTACATGCCGAACGATCGGGTCGATCTGGTGGACAACCGGATCGCGGTGCTGCCGTTCGAGAACCTGACGGGTGATCGGGAGCTGGACGTGATGGGCGTCGTGGCGGCGGACCACATCGCCAACGGGCTCGTCCGACTCGAGAGCTTCGAGACGGTGGGGCTCAACGAGTCCAGGCGGCTCCTGGGCGGCGCGGAGGATCAGGCGCTGGCCGCGGTCCAGCTCGTGTCCCATGCGACGTGGGCCGCGGTGGTGATCACCGGCACCTACACGATGGGGGGCGACGAGGTGGTCTTCCAGGCCACGGCCCATGACGCCGGCAAGCAGGACGTGCTCTACGCCACCGACCCGGTGCGGGCGGATCGGGACGACCCGCTCGCCGACTTCGACCGGTTGCGGGACGACCTCTTCGGCTTCGTGGGCATGCTGGGTGGGCGACTGGAGGGCGAGAGCGATCTGGGCGCGATACAAACGCGGGTGCCGAGCTACGAAGCGTACAGGGAATTCGCGGTAGGGGCCGAGCTCTTTCTGGCCTTCGACTGGCCTGGCGCAGCGGCCCGGTACGAGGCGGCGGCGGAGCTCGACTCGACGTTCGTTCGTGCGCTATTCCAGGCTGCCGCATCCCACTTCAACTACGGGAACCTCCCCGCGACGGAGCGCCTCATCGATCGCATGGAGTCGATGCGGGCCGACATCACCACCGGCGACCGCGTGGCCCTGGACTGGATGACGGCCACGCTGCACGGCGACCTGCGGGGTGCCCACACCCATGCCCTGCGGTTCCACGAGATGGCAGGGATCTCCCCCACGGCGTATCTGGCGGGCGTCGCGGCGCACCAGGTCAATCGGCCGGCGGAGGCCATCGAGCTCTACGGGGACTTCGACCTGAGGCGCGTGGGCCCCCGCTGGCCCGCGATCTGGGGGAGCTTCGCCGGCGCGTATCACCACCTGGGACGCCACGGGACCGAGCTCCGCCTGATCCGGCAGGGGCGGCAGCAACATCCGGACGACACCGGGATTCTGGCGTCGGAGCTGCGCGCGCTGGCCGCCCGGGGGCGGGGAGCGGAGGCGTGGGAGTCCATCGACGACCTCGACCTGGGCGGTCTGAACGACGTCGCTCTGTGGGATCTCGCCGACGAGCTCGAGAGCCACGGGGACCCCGGGCGGGCCAGCGGGCTGCGCGAGCGGGTCCTCGCTCGCATGGAATCGGCCCCCGACGACGCGCAGCGCTCACCGGGCTGGATCCTCTCCCGCGGCATCGGGCTCGCTCACGCACGGCGCCACGAAGAGGCGAGCACCGTCCTCCGGGAGGCCCTCGATGCTGCGCCGGACGACCTCCCCGCCCGCTATTGGTCGGCCGTCGTGGCCGCCCGATTAGGTGACCGGTCGAGCGCGGAGGAGGGGATCGAGTTCTTCGGGAGCGTCGAACCGCCGTACCGGAAGGGACGCCCGGTGCTTCAGCAGGCCCGGATCGCGGCGGAGCTCGGCGACGCCGAGCGCGCCGTTCGATTCCTCAGGCGAGCCGAGCAGCTGGGGGCCGAGGAGTTCGGTCGGCTCCATGCGGCGTCCGCGTACGCATCGATCCGCGCTCACCCGACGTTCCGCGAGTACATGAGGCCGAGGGGGTAGGGGCGGGGCGCGGTCCCGTGGCGCGCTGTCCTTGAGGACCCGAGCCGCCCGCATGCGCTCGTTCCCTCCCCTCCTACGCGATGACGAGGGTCCGGGGGTGCTGCGCGTTGTGCTCGAGGAAGGTCTGCTTGACCTCGAGCTCCTCGGCCGTCGGCTGCACGTAGCCGTCGGCGTCGGTCGCGCGCGAGGTCACGGTGTGCTCACCCGGCGTGGCGTCGGTCCAGGTGTAGTTGAAGAACTTCCACCCGTACCGCTCGCCCGTCGTGGCCGGGTCCAGGGTCGCGGGCTCCCAGGGGCCGTCGTCCACCTTCACCTCGACCGACCGGATCGGCGTGCCGTCGTGGAGCACCACGCCGAAGACGTTGTGCAGGCTGCCGTCGGGGGTGACGCGGGTCACCCGCGCGACGAAGGACTTGAGCCGCATCTTGGTGATCGCCGTCTCCTTCCACTTCATCTCGCCGTCGACCATCTCGCCCCTCAGGGTCCGATACCAACGGGCCTGGTACTTTCCGAGGTACTGATCCTCCTGGACGTGGATCTCGGACAGCCATTTGACGTTGGGCGCAC
>JBFFWJ010000138.1:0-7826 GCA_041570315.1 Longimicrobiales bacterium
CGCACCCGCCCGTTCAGCAAGGTGCCGGCTCCCGAGACCACGCCGGCCGCGATCTTCGTGACGGCGATCGACACGAACCCGCTCGCGGCGGAGCCGGCGGTGGTGCTCGCCGGGGCCGAAGCCGATTTCGAGCGCGGTCTCAGGGCGGTCGCCAAGCTCACCCAGGGGGTCACGTACCTGTGCGTGCGCGCCGGGTCGCCGCTCGCCCGCGGCGTCGACGCGCCGGTGCGCGTGGAGGAGTTCGCCGGCCCGCATCCCGCGGGCAGCGCCGGCGTGCACATCCACCTCCTGGAGCCGGTGGGACGGCGGCGCACGGTCTGGTCGATCGGGTACCAGGACGTGACGGCGATCGGAGGCCTCGTCCGGACGGGGCGTCCCGACGTGGGGCGCACGATCGCTCTGGCCGGTCCGCCGGTCCGCGACCCGCGGCTGGTGCGAACGCGGCTCGGGGCCTCAGTCGCCGAGCTGACGGCACCGGAGGCTCTCGGACCGGGCGTGCGCTGGATCTCGGGCTCCGTGCTCTCCGGGAAGGCGGCCTGCGGTGAGGCCTTCGGCTACCTCGGGAGGTACGACGTGCAGCTTTGCGCGCTCCGGGAAGCGGGGGACCGCGAGCTCCTCGCGTGGCTCGCCCCCGGACGCGGCAAGCACTCCGTGCTCCCCGTCTTCGCGCCCCGGCTCAGGGGAGGCGACCGCTTCGACTTCTCCACCGACGCGCACGGGTCGCGGAGGGCGATCATCCCGATCGGCGCCTACGAGCGCGTCATGCCGATGGACATCCTGCCGACCTTCCTGCTCCGCGCGCTCGCGGTGAACGACTTCGAGCGCGCGGAGGAGCTCGGCTGTCTCGAGCTCGCCGAGGAGGACCTGGCCCTGTGCAGCTACGTCGACGCCGGGAAGTCCGACTTCGGCCCGATGCTCCGGCGCAACCTCGAGCTGATCCAGAGGGCGGGATGAGGAGGTCGCTGCGCAGGGCGCTCGACCGGGTCGAGCCGCTCTTCCGCGACGGGGCCCCGCTCTCGTGGATCGGTCCGCTCTACGAGGCGGTGGACACGGCGCTCTTCTCACCCGGTCGTGTCACCCGCTCCGCCCCGCACGTCCGCGACGCGCTCGACGTCAAGCGGATGATGGGCATCGTCGTGATCGCCCTCGTGCCGACCGTCCTGATGGCGCTGTACAACACCGGGTTCCAGGCAAGGAGCGCGATCGCGGGAGGCGCGGCGCCCCTGGACGACTGGCGGACGGCGTTGGTGCAGGGGCTGGGCCTGGGCTTCGACCCGTCGGACACGCTGCTGTGTGTCGTGCACGGAGGCCTCTACTTCGTTCCCGTCCTGCTCGTCGCGTTCACGACCGGGATCGGCGTCGAGGTCGTCTTCGCCAAGGTCCGGGGCCACGAGGTCAACGAGGGCTTCTTCGTGACGGGCGCGCTCATCCCCCTCATCCTCCCGCCGACCATCCCCCTGTGGCAGGTCGCCGTCGGCACGGCGTTCGGCGTGATCTTCGGCAAGGAGATCTTCGGCGGCACCGGGATGAACATCCTGAACCCGGCGCTCGTCGTCCGGGCGTTCCTCTTCTTCGCCTATCCCGCCGCGATCAGCGGAGACGCCCCGTGGATCGCCGCGGACGTCGACGTCGTCGACGGCTTCGCGGGCGCGACGTGGCTCGCGCAGGCCTCGGTCACGGCCGGGGCCCTGGAGCAGGCGAGCTGGACGCGCGCCTTCCTCGGTCTCGTGCCCGGATCGATGGGGGAGACCTCCGCGCTCGCGTGCCTGCTCGGCTCCGTCCTGATCCTCGGGACGGGTGTGGGGTCGTGGCGCATCGTCGCCGGCGTCACGCTGGGCACCCTCGCCGCGGCCTCGCTCTTCAACGCCGTGGGGTCTTCCACCAACCCGATGTTCGCGGTGCCGTTCCACTGGCACGTCGTGCTCGGCGGGTGGGCGTTCGGCACCGCCTTCATGGCCACGGATCCCGTGACCTCCTCCTACACGGACGTGGGTCGCTGGTGGTACGGGATCGGCATCGGCTTTCTGTGCGTCCTGATCCGGGTGGTCAATCCCGCGTATCCGGAAGGGATGATGCTCGCGATCCTCTTCATGAACATGATGGCGCCGCTCATCGACCACTTCGTCGTGAGGGCGAACATCCAGCGGAGGGCGGCCCGCAGTGGAGCGTAGCGCGGGGTACACGTTCCGGTTCGCCGCGGCGCTGGCGATCGTCGCTTCGACGCTGGTCGCGACGTCGTCCGTCCTCCTCCGGACCCGTCAGGAGGAGAATCGGCTTCTCGACCGGCGCGGGCACGTCCTCGAGGCGGCGGGCCTGGTCGCGTCGGGCCAGCGGCTCCGCAGGGCCGAAGTGGAGCGCCGCTTCGCCGAGAGCGTTCGTCCGCTGGTGGTCGACCTGCGAAGCGGCCTCGCGGCGGAGGGGGTCGATCCGGCGGTCTTCGACCAGCGCGAGGCGTCTCGGAATCCGTCGACCAGCCGGCCCGCGCCGGACAACCGCGCGCGCGTGTCCCGGCTCCCGGAGCGGGCGCTCGTCTATCACGTGGTGAGCGGGGACAGCGTCGACGCCCTCGTGCTCCCCTTCGAGGGCGTCGGCCTCTGGTCGACGATCTACGGCTTCGTGGCGCTCGAGAGCGACCTGTCGAGGGTCAGGGGCATCACGTTCTACGAGCACGCCGAGACCGCCGGCCTCGGAGCGCGCATCACGGAGCCGGAGTGGCGCGCCGCCTGGGTCGATCGCCGCGTCTTCGACGAGCGCGACAGCGTCCTGCTGCGGGTCGTGAAGGGCCGCGCGGGGCCTCCCGAAGAGGCTCCGTTCGAGGTCGACGGCATCTCGGGCGCCACGCTCACCGGCGACGGCGTCACCGCCGCCCTGCAGTTCTGGCTGGGCGAGGATGCGCTGGGGCCGTACCTGGACCGCTACCGGGCCGAGCGGGGGCCGCGATGAGCCGCGCGCGGGACGTGCTGCTCGATCCGGTGTTCGAGAGCAACCCGATCGCGCTGCAGGTGCTCGGCGTGTGCTCGGCCCTGGCCGTCACGACCCGGATGTCGACCGCGCTCGTGATGAGCCTCGCCGTGACCGGCGTGCTGATGGGCTCCAACGCGACCGTGAGCATGATCCGCGCCCGGATTCCCTTCCGCATCCGGATCATCGTGCAGCTCACGATCATCGCGTCCCTCGTGATCGTCACCGAGCAGATCCTGGAGGCGTTCGCGTACGGGATCAGCCAGCAGCTCTCCGTGTTCGTCGGGCTGATCATCACGAACTGCATCGTGATGGGCCGCGCCGAGTCGTTCGCCATGGCGCACGGGCCCGTCCCCAGCCTCCTGGACGGCCTCGGCAACGCCGTGGGCTACGGCCTCGTGCTGCTGTTCGTGGCGTTCTTCCGCGAGCTGCTGGGTGCCGGCTCGCTCTTCGGCGTGACCGTGCTGCCCCTCACCACCGACGGCGGCTGGTACCCGGCGAACGGCCTGATGACGCTCGCCCCCTCGGCGGCACTCTTGATCGGCTGCTTCATTTGGCTGCTGCGGAGCTGGAGGCCGGAGCAGATCGAAGAGGAGATGGACCTTGGAGCACTACCTGGCGCTGGCGGCGAGGACCGTATTCGTTGAGAACCTCGCGCTTTCCTTCTTCCTCGGGATGTGCTCGTTCCTGGCCGTCTCGAGGAAGGTGGAGACCGCCGTCGGGCTCGGAGCGGCGGTCATTCTCGTCCTGGGCGTCACCGTGCCCGCGAACCAGATCATCCACCGGCACCTGCTCGAGCCCGGCGCCCTGCGCTGGCTGCCGGTCGAGGGGGTCGACCTCTCGTTCCTCACCTACCTGTTCCTGATCGGCACGATCGCCGCGATGGTGCAGATCATCGAGATGGCGATCGACCGACACGCGCCCGGGCTCTACCACGCCCTGGGTGTCTTCCTCCCTCTGATCGCGGTGAACTGCGCGATCCTCGGCGGATCCCTCTTCATGGTCGAGCGCGACTACACCTTCGCCGAGAGCGTCGTGTACGGGCTCGGGACCGGAGTCGGATGGGCGCTCGCGATCGTGACGCTCGCGGCGATCCGGGAGCGCCTCCGCTACAGCCGTCCTCCGGCTGCCCTGCGGGGGCTCGGCATGACCTTCATGGTCCTCGGCCTCATGTCGATGGCGTTCATGCTCTTCTCGGGCATCCACCTGTAGCGGAGCGCGGAATCCGATGTCCACGGTGCTCGTGGCGGTCGCGGCCTTCACCCTCGTGATGCTGGTCCTGGTGGGCCTCCTCACCGGGGCTCGAGCGCTCCTGGCCCCGAGCGGGCCGGTGCGGGTGGCCGTCAACGGCGGCGGGCCGCACGACGTCCTCGCCGAGACCGGTGGCACGCTGCTCTCGGCCCTGGCCGGGGCCGGGATCTTCCTGCCCTCCGCGTGCGGGGGGCGGGGCACGTGCGGGGCGTGCCGCGTGCGCGTGGAGTCGGGTGCCCCCTCCCTCCTGCCGACCGAATCCGTGCACATCGACCGGGGCGAGGCGCTGCGGGGCTGGCGTCTGGCCTGCCAGCTGAAGCTGAGGCAGGAGGTGGCCATCGCGCTTCCCCGCGAGGTGTTCGAGGTCGGCCGGTGGCGCTGCACGGTGCGCTCGGCCCGCAATGTCGCGACCTTTATACGGGAGATCGAGATGGACCTTCCGGCCGGCGAGGAGATCGACTTCCGCGCCGGCAGCTACATCCAGGTCGAGTGCCCGCCGCATGACCTTCGGTTCGCCGATTTCGAGATCGCAGAGGAGTACCGCGACGAATGGGACCGTTTCGACCTGTGGCGCCTGGAGTCCCGATCGGACCACCCGGCCGTGCGTGCGTACTCGCTGGCGAATCCTCCGAAGGAGAGGAGCACGCTGATGCTGAACGTGCGCATCGCGACCCCTCCCGCGGGAAGCTCGGGCATCCCGCCCGGAGTCGTCTCCTCCTATCTCTTCGGGCTCGAGCCGGGGGACGAGGTCGTCGTCACCGGCCCCTTCGGCGACTTCCTGGCGCCGGAGGGCTCCCACGCCGAGATGGTGTTCGTGGGCGGAGGCGCCGGCATGGCCCCGATGCGCTCCCACATCCTGGATCAGCTCGAGCGGATCCGCGACGATCGTCGGATCGGCTTCTGGTACGGCGCCCGCAGCGTGCGCGAGTCGTTCTACGTCGATCTGTTCACCCGCCTGGACGCGGCGCACGACAACTTCTCGTGGCACCTCGCGCTGTCCGATCCCGCCCCGGAGGACTACTGGGACGGCGACACCGGCTTCATCCATCAGGTGCTGTACACCGCCTACCTGAGAGACCACCCGGCGCCCGAGGACATCGAGTACTACCTGTGCGGGCCGCCGGTGATGATCGCCGCGTGCCTCAAGATGCTGGACGAGCTGGGCGTCGATCCCGACAACGTACGGTACGATGACTTCGGCGTCTGAGCGCGTCCTGATCCAGAGCCGCGGCGGCGCGGGCGCGGGCAGGCTCCGGAGGGCCGCGCTCGCGGCCCTGACGCTCCTCACGCTGGCCGCGGTGGTGGTGCGGCAGAGCCAGGCGCCGCGCGACGGCGTGGCCCACGAGTTCACGGGCTTCACCATGGGCACGACCTACAGCGTCAAGGTCGACGAGCGGCTCGACGCCGATCGCCGTGCGCAGGTCCGCTCGCTGATCGAGAGCCGGCTCGACCGGATCGTGGGCCTCATGTCCACGTACGACTCGACCTCCGAGCTGTCCCGGTTCAACCACCGCGGACAGACCGATGCGGTCCGCATGGCGCCCGAGCTCATCGCGGTCATGACCCTGGCCCGCGACGTCAGCGAGCGCTCCGGCGGCGCGTTCGACGTGACCGTGGCGCCGCTCGTCAACGCTTGGGGCTTCGGCCCCGCGCAACGCCCGGCACATGCGCCCGCCGAAGCCGAGCTCGACGAGCTCCGGAGGCGCGTCGGCTACCGGCGGGTCTTCATCGACGGCGCGGAGGGCACCGTGGCGAAGGCGCATCCGGCGATGTTCGTCGATCTTTCCGCGGTTGCGAAGGGCTTCGCCGTCGACCAGGTGGCCGATGCCCTGACCGGGGCGGGCCTGCAGCGCTTTCTGGTCGAGGTCGGCGGCGAGCTCAAGGGTCGCGGGCGTCGCGCGGACGGCTCACCCTGGCGTGTCGGCGTGGAGCGGCCGGACTGGGGTCGGGGCGTGTACCGCGTCGTGGAGCTGTTCGACGAGGCGATCGCCACCTCCGGCGACTACCGCAACTTCTACGACCTGGATGGGACGCGCTACCAGCACATCATCGACCCGCGCACCGGTTCGCCGGCTCCGGCCCACGGGATCTCCGTGAGCGTCATCGACGAGGCGGCGGCCCGCGCCGACGCCTGGGCGACCGCCCTGGTCGTGCTGGGTCCGGCAGAGGGAGAGGAGGTGGCGATCCGGGAGGGGGTCGCGGCGCTCTTCGTGATGCGCTCCGAGGGAGGGCTGCGCGAGGTGGAGACGCCCGCCTTCGCGGCGCGCCGCGCGAAGGCCGACGCGCGCGCCCGGTGAGCCCGGCAGGCAGAGCCCCGTGGGCGACGCGACAGGAGGGGCGATGAGCGACGTCGAGATGCTGACCGCGCGGGACGTCATGACCCGAAAGCTGGTCACCGTGCGGCGCGACACGTCGATCGCGGAAGCCATCGAGGTCCTGCTGCGCCGCGACGTGTCCGGGGTCCCGGTCGTCGACGACCAGGGTGGCTTGGTCGGCATCCTCTCCGAGCGCGACTGTCTCAGGGTGCTGGCCGTCGGCGAGTACAGCGCGGCAGATCACCAGGAGGTACGCTCGGTGGCCGAGTTCATGACCCGCCCCGAGCACACGGTGGGGCCCGACGTCGGGCTCTACTCGCTCGCGAGCTTCTTCCTGACGCACCCCGAGCGCCGCCTCCCCGTGCTGGAGGGCGACAGGCTCCTGGGGCTGGTGAGCCGGCGTGACGTCCTCGAGGGGATCCGCAGGATGATGCGGCGTCGGCGGAGACCGACCACCGCGCGCAGACGCAGCCCGAAGCTCTATCCCTCCGCGACCGACGCGCCCGCCGAGGCGCTGGGAGACCGTCTCCGCTGACGTCGGACCGCGGGCTCCCGGGGGCATCCCGCCGACCCGGCAGAGCGCCCCGTCCCGCAAGGCCATTCTGGCAGAGCTGCATACACGCAAACCGTTGGGCCCGTTCATTTTGACAGGACCCGGCCCCGCGTGCCTGGCATGCGGGTTGCACGGTCTCGCCGGCGGAGTGGACAACGCTTTTCCAGGAGGTTTCTCCATGGCGATCATGAAGTATCCGTTCCGCGGTCTGACCTACTCTCCGTGGCGCGAGTTCGACGAGCCGTTCAACCGGCTGGGCCGCTTCTTCGACGAGCCCTTCCTCCGCAGCCGCGAGGGGATGTGGTCGCCGGACGTGAGCATCTGTGAGACGAAGGACGAGCTGGTCATCACGGCCGAGCTCCCGGGGATGTCGGAAGAGGACATCAACGTCGAGCTCGAGAACAACGTGCTCACGATCAGCGGTGAGAAGACCGAGGAGAGGACCGAGGGCGACGAGGACCGCAAGTATCACGTGTGGGAGCGGTCGTACGGCTCCTTCCGGCGCGCCTTCTCGCTGCCCCGGACCGTGGGTGGGGACAACGTGCACGCCGCGTTCCACAAGGGCGTCCTGACCGTCCGGCTTCCGAAGCTGGCTGAGGCCAAGGGGCGCAAGATCGAGATCTCGAAGAACTGAGGTCGAAGGACGGGCCCCGGAAGGGGCTCGTTCCTGGCGCGTGTCCCCGCGCCGGCGGGCTCGAGCTAGCGCTCGGGCCCGCGTTTCTTTGTGGAGCTACGCCGGATTCGTC
>JBFFWJ010000139.1:0-7800 GCA_041570315.1 Longimicrobiales bacterium
AGGTCGTGTATCCGGAGATGGGTCGCGGCTCGAGCACGACGCAGTCCGTCCGGCCGGACGGCACGTTCGGTGACGGGGACGGTGGGCGGGGCGACCGGATCCGGATCCGTGGCGCCGGCTCCGGGCTGGAGGCCTGGGCGGACCTGGTGGTCGCGGGGCCCTCCGGGAGCCGCTTCGCCATGTATCTCGCGGTCGGCGAGATCGAGGCCAGCGAGGTGGACGGCGACGTTCGCCTCGACACGGGCTCGGGGCGGGTGGCGGCGACGGACATGTCGGGCTCGCTGGACGTGGACACCGGCTCCGGCAGCGTCACCGTGCGTGGCGTCGACGGTGACCTGCGCGTCGACACCGGCTCGGGGCGCGTGGACGTCTCGGACGTCGTTGCCTACGAGATCCGGCTCGACACGGGCTCGGGGGGCGTCACGGGCGCCGGCCTGACGGCCGAGCTCCTCAACGTGGACACGGGCTCGGGCTCGGTCGAGCTCGGGGAGATCGCCGCCCCCGAGGTGATCGTGGACACCGGGAGCGGCTCCGTCGACGTCGAGCTGATGACGGACGTGGATCTCCTCGAGATCGATACGGGCTCGGGCTCGGTCACGGTCCGCGCCCCCGTCGACCTCGGCGCGATGGTCGAGATCGACACGGGGAGCGGAGGCATCGACCTCGACTTCCCTCTCGAGGTCGGCTCGGTGCGGCGCGATCACGTCGAAGGTCGGCTCGGAGACGGTCGGGGCCGGCTCGAGATCGACACGGGCTCGGGAAGCGTTCGCCTGATCCGCGGCGGCCGCGTGCTCCGTTAGGGGGCGCTGCCCACGAGCGTGGCGGTCCGCCCCCCGGGAGTCGGAGGGCGGCCGGCGCTCACCTTCGCTCGATCGGAATCCGGAACGCCGTGTGCTCCCAGCGGTACACGAGGTCTCCGCGGTCTGCTCCGCTAGGCTCGAAGGAGAACTCCAGCGTCTCGGCATGCACCGGAAGCCGTGCGGCGGTCACCGAAAAGCTCCCGATGTCCGCCGACCGCACGTCGGCGCTGATGGGGATCCCCCAGCGGTTCGTGTTTCGGTTCACGACGATCGTCCAGCTCGTCGGCCCCGGGATCGCGTAGAGGGAATAGGAGCCGGGCCCGACCTCGACGTCGCCGATGCGCGCCGCAAACGGGAGGTGGAGGGTCGTGGGCTCGTTCGCGCCCAGCCTCCAGGGCGCGCCGTACGGATCCTGCGCGCCGACCACCTGGCGGCCGCGCGCGGAGGGTCGGCCGTAGCAGAGCTTGGCCTCGGCGTCGCCGAGCGCGAGGGAGACGGAGTCCAGGGGGCTGAGCCGTTCCCCGAGCGCGTCGGGGGTGCCGCGGAACTGGCAGGTCGGCCGCTGGGACGACGCGGGTGCCGGGACGGCCAGCAGCGTGAGGCCGACGAGCGCGACGAGCACAGCGTCGCCGGGTCCCGTCCGGTTCGTCCGTCTCGCCACGCTCCGTCTCCTCGTGCGGCCGGGCTTTCCCCGAGGCGGACCCCGCCCGGCGGCGCGGGGTGAGCCATGCCTCGACCCTGGATTGTACCGTCGCCGGCCGGTGCGGGATCCTCCGGTCCGAGGAGCTCGACCTTCCCCGTTCGAGGTCCGGGTGAGAGAATGGGCCGTCCCCGAAGACCCCAGCCGGAGGGCTTGGCGTGAGCCCGCCGTCCGATCCGTTCCGCTTCCGTCACCCGATCTCCGTGCGCTTTCGCGACGTCGACGCGATGGGCCACGTGCACCACGCTACCGCCCTCGTCTACTTCGAGGAGGCCCGCTGGGCGTACTGGGCGACCGTCGTGGGACGCCCCTCCCTCGACCGGATCGAGTTCGTGATGGCGGAGGCGCGTGTGCGATGGCACGCTCGCGTGCTCTGGCCGCAGGATCTCTCCGTGGCCGTGCGCGTGGCCCGCGTCGGGGCCAAGCACTTCGAGATGGCCTACGAGGTCGAGGGAACGGAGGGGGCCCGGCTCGTGACGGGGAGCACCGTGCAAGTCATGTACGACGCCTCGACGGGATCCGCGATCGCGGTGCCCGACGAGCTCCGGGCCCTGCTCGAGGGGTTCGAGGCAGCGCTCGACCGACCCTGAGCCCGGGCGGGCACCCGGCGGCGTGGCGCGGCCCGGCTGAAAGGCGGCTCGCGAGCCGTCGTACGAGGTCGTGAGGGGGCGAGCGAGGGGGGCGGCCAACCAGTTACCGCTGATGCGGTTGCGTGCGGTTGCGCGTTGACGCGGATCCAAGTATGTGAATAACTTCTCAAGCTGCCGGCCCGGGGCTCCTCGCGCGGGGACCCTGGGGCCGGCTGTTGGGTTACGTAGGTTCGAGACGTTCGGTTACCGGTCCGGACGGCCCCCGAACGGGGCGACAAACGCTGGGGAGACCCAAGGGAGACACAAGCCATGGTTGGACGGCTCAAGCTGACGCTCGCGTTCCTGGCCCTCGGGGCCCTGGTGGCGCCCGCCGCGGACCTCGTCGCCCAGGACGGCGGCCGGTTCCGCGTCATGATCCCGTACTTCATGCCGCTCGAGGGCGCCGACGACGATTTCGGCAAGGACGCCTCCGAGGAGCTTCGCGAGCTCATGAGCACGCTCGCGACCCACGTCGCCATGGAGAAGGACGACATCGAGGACGAGGCCGACCGGTTCGACCTGGACATGGACGAGCTCACCTGCATCACGACGCGTCAGCTCGCCGCGCAGGTCAGCATTCCGGTGGCGATCTGCGCGTCCTACACCGAGAACGAAGCGGACCGAACCGTCACGCTCACCGCCGAAGTGTGGGACATCGCCGGCGCCGAGTCCTTCCCGATCGAGGAGCTCACGATCAGCGAGCGGGACGATGCGGGTGCGGCCCGCCACATCTTCGAGCAGTTCGAGCGCTACTCGACGACGGTTCGCTCGGCCGCCATCTGCAATGACTACATGGCGAGCCAGCAGTGGGAGAACGCGCTGCGCAACTGTGACGAGTCGCTCTCGCTCAACCCCGGTCAGATCGGCACGCGCTTCCTGCGCGCGCGCATCCTCTACGAGCTGGAGCGCTTCCCCGAGTCGCTCGAAGAGCTGGAGACGGTGATCGAGCAGAACCCGTTCCACGAGGACGCGCTGCAGCTCGCGGGCTACATCGCGGCGGTCACCGAGCAGGACGAGAAGGCGCGTGACTACTACGGCCGGTACCTCGACATCAACCCGGGCAACGCAGCGATCCGGATGCGGATCGCGTACGATCTCGCCCAGGCCGGTGACCCGGTCGGCGCCATGGCGTTCATCCAGGTCGGGCTCGACGTCGACCCCGAGAACGTCGACCTGTGGGAGCAATACGGGGGCTTCGCCTTCAGCGCGGCCCTCGAGATCCAGCAGAACTCGGCCGTCGGCGCGCAGAACGGTGGCCCGGCAGTCGCTCCCGAGGCCGTGCAGTACTACCGCGAGGCCATCGGAGCGTACGAGCGTGTCTTCGACTCCAAGGGCGCCGAGACGCCCGTCGGGCATCTGCGCAACATCATCTCGGCGTACATCCAGCTCGGCGAGCTCGAGTCCGCGATCGAGATGAGCGAGCGTGCCCTCGAGACCCACGCCCAGCAGGACAACATCTGGGTGCTCTATGCCGAGGCGCTCCAGGGATCGGGCCGTCTGGACGAGGCGATCACCGCGCTCGACCGGGTGCGCGAGATCAACCCCGAGCATCCGAGTGCCGCCCTTCGTCAGGGTAACTGGCTGATCCAGGCGGGCCGACTGGAGGAGGCGGTCGAGGTGCTCTCCGGAGCCGCCGAGGGCAACCCCCAGCAGGCGGAGCAGGCCGCGCGCATGATCTTCGCGGAGGCGTACCAGAACGGGTACCAGAAGGACGACTTCCAGTACTCGATCCGCGGGATGACCGCCGCCAAGGAGCTCCCGAACCTGAGCGTCGAGATGACGAGCCAGCTCAACTTCTGGCACGGCTTCAGCATCTACCAGATCGCGGTCGCGGAGCAGGAGGCGCAGACGCTGGCCACGGCCCAGTCGTCGCTGCCGAAGTTCCAGCAGGCGGCGCAGCTCCTCCAGCAGTCCGGCGACTACCCGGCTTCGGTCAACGTGAACCTGGCGCAGCTCCTCGAGAACACGAACACGTACATCGAGATCCAGGAAGCGATCATCAAGCGCGGACGCTGACCGTGGGCTAGCCGGCCCGAGGCCCGCGCCCGATCGGGGCGCCGCGGGGATTCCCCGCGGCGCCCCTTTTTCGTGCCGACCCGCCGCGGCGCGGTGCCCCACTCGCTCCCACGTGCGCAGGCACGCGCGGAGCGGAGCCTTCGGTTTTCCTTCGGATTCTTCCGAATTGCGTTCCGGGCTCGAGCCGGGGTTTGTCCTTTAAGCGTGCGATCTTCCGGCCTTCAGCCCATGTCGGACAGCTCGGCAAAAATCGCAAAAAAGCACCCTTGACGCGCTGGGCCACCGCGCCGTATCTTCGCTCCACTGTGTCCCATTCCTCCCCACTCGACTCCCCTCCCTCGACCGCGTGAACGGCTTCGTCGGCAAGTACGAGCACCAAATGGACCAGAAGGGGCGCGTCAGCCTCCCGTCGGCGTTCCGCCGCGAGGCCGACGGCGACCGGTTCCTTTTGGTGCGATGGGAGCCCGACTACCTCACGCTGTTCCCAGACAAGAAGTGGGGGGAGGTCCAGGAGAAGCTAGTCGAATATCGGCGACGTGACCCGGGGGCGTGGAACCAGGTCCGGTTGATCCTCGAGAACGCCGTGGAGGTTTCTCCGGACAAGCAGGGCCGCATCCTGATCCCCGCGGCCCTCCAGGGGGAGGCCGGGCTCGACGGCACCGTCCTGCTGTGCGGCAACATCGATCGCATCGAGCTCTGGAATCCCGAGCGCTACCGGACGAAGGTCCGCGAGCAGGCGGGCGACATCACCGACTTCGCCCACAAGCTCTTCGGATAGCATGAGCACGTACCACGAGCCCGTTCTCGGCGCCGAAGCCCTCGACCTCCTGGACCCCCGGGACGGTGGCCTGTACCTGGACGGAACCGTCGGGGGCGGCGGTCACACGCGGATGATCCTTGGGAGGTGCCCGGACTGTCGCGTCCTGGCCGTGGACCGCGATCCCGACGCGATCGCCGAGGCCCGCGCCCGCCTGGCCGACGTCGCGGACCGCGTCCGCTTCCTGGAGGCTGGCTTCGACCGGGCCGCCGACGACGTCGAGGTTCGGGCGCGCGGACTGGACGGCGCTCTCCTGGATCTGGGCGTGAGCTCTCACCAGCTCGACCAGGAAGGGCGCGGGTTCGCGTTCCGCCGGGGCGTTCGCCTCGACATGCGGATGAGTCCGTCGGCGGTGACCGACGCCCGCCGCTTTCTGGCCGAGAGCCCCGAAGAGGAGCTCGCGCGTGTCTTCCGCGAGTACGGGGAGGAGCCCCGGGCCCGTCGCCTGGCCCGGGAGATCGTGAAGCGCAGGGCCACCGAGGCGCTCGAGACCAGCGACGACCTGGTCGCCGCGCTCACGGTATCGCTGGGCCGGACGGCCACGGTGCGCGACAAGGCACGGATCTTCCAAGCCGTCCGGATTGCGGTCAACGAGGAGATGGAAGCCCTGGAATCGGGACTGCCCGCGATCCGGGAGGCCCTGAGGGGAGGAGCGGTGATCGTGGTGATCGCCTACCACTCGCTCGAGGATCGCCTGGTCAAGCAGGCGTTCCGCTCGTGGAGCCGGTCGTGCGTGTGCCCGCCCGAGCTGCCCGCGTGCGTGTGCCGCGCGAGGTCGCTGGGGGAGACGCTCACCCGGCGGGTGGTGCGGCCGTCGGACGACGAGGTCGAACGGAACCCGCGGGCGCGCAGCGCGCGCCTTCGCGCCTGGCGGAGGGCAGCGTGATGGATGCAGGGACGGTGGGAAGGGTGGCGATCACGATTGCGGTCCTCATCGTGTCGCTGGGTCTGGTGACGTGGAGGCAGAGTCGCGCCCTGGAGGCCTACGGTCAGCTCGCCGAGCTGCGCCGGCAGGTAGCCGTGGCCCAAGCGGAGCGCATCGACCTGGAGCGCACGATCCTCGTGCTCGAGAGTCGTGGGCGCGTGGTCCCCGTGGCGCAGTCGCGCCTCGGCATGCACCTGCCCGTCGCCTCGGAGCAGGTCTTCCTCCCGGCGGAGCCGGGGTCATGACCGCCCCCGAGCTCGGGGTGCGTCGGCCGTGGCGGAGGCGCTTCCTCCTGCTCGTTTGGCTTCTGGCGGCAGGCGTCATCTGCGCTCGCGCCGCCCAGATCCAGGTCTTGCAGAGGGCGCATTGGCGCGCCCTGGCCGAGGACCAGCACCGTAAGGACCTGATCGTCCCGGCCGCGCGCGGATCGATTCTCGACCGCGACGAGACGCCCTTGTCCGTGTCCCGCGAGCGCGCCCGGGTCAACGTCGCCCCCCGGGAGGTCGGGGACGTGGAGGCGACCCGAGAGCTCCTGCGCGACGCGCTCGGCCTCTCGGCCTCGCGCGCCGCGTCGCTGACCGCATCGAGCGACGTCTGGCGGGTGGTGCCCGGCCTGCAGCCGCCCGCGGTGCGCGAACGGCTCGAGGGGCGCCGCGGCATCTACGTGGATCGCGTGCTGCAGCGCTTTCACCCCCACGGCGACCTGGCCCGCGGCGTCCTCGGAGTCGTGATCGACGGCGACGGCCGCGGGGGCATCGAAGAGGCCTTCGACCACGTGCTGCGCGGCACCCCCGGTCGGGAGACCGTGGCCCGTGACAACCTGGGCGCGGAGATCCCGGGTGAGCGCCTGGTCGTCGAGCCGCCGCGCTCCGGGGGATCGGTCGTGCTCACGCTCAACATGGATCTCCAGGAGATCGCGCAGCAGGCCCTCGAGCAGGCGATCGCCGAGACGAGCGCACGGGGAGGCGACATCCTCATCACCGATCCGCGCTCGGGCGAGGTGCTCGCCCTGTTCTCCACGCAGGACGGACACCGCGGCGCCCTTTCGGCGGTCAACACGCCCTTCGAGCCCGGCTCGACGCTGAAGCCGTTCACGGTGGCGGGCCTGCTCGAGCAGCGCCTGGCCACGCTCGGCGACACGGTGGACGTCGGCGACGGCACGTGGAAGGTCGCCGGCCGCACGCTGCACGACACCCACACCGAGGGGCGGATGACGATCCGCGAGGCGCTGCGCGAGTCGTCGAACGTGGGCGTCGCCAAAGCCGCGATGGCCATGACCCCCGGTCTGCAGTACGAGAGCCTCCGAGACTTCGGGTTCGGCGCGCTCACCGGGGTCGAGCTCCCGGGAGAGGTCGCCGGCACGCTCCGTCGGCCCGATCGCTGGTCCGGTCAGTCGGCGGTCTCGCTGGCCATCGGCTACGAGATCTCGGTCACGCCGCTGCAGATGGCGATGGCGTACGGGGCTCTGGCCAACGGTGGCCTGCTCATGCAGCCGCGCCTCGTACGGGAGGTGCGCAGCTCCGACGGGCGCGTGCTGGAGCGCTTCGGGCCCCAGGTGATCCGCCGCGTGGTTCGACAGGACGTGGCGCAGGCGGTCGGCCGGGCCTTGGTCGACGTGGTCGAGGACGGCACCGGAACGACCGCCCGTCTCGGCTCCTTCCTCGTCGCGGGCAAGAGCGGGACGGCTCGCTGGAACTCCGGCGGGGGCTACGAGGAGGGCGCCTACTCGTCCTCCTTCGTCGGGTACTTTCCGGCCGACAGGCCGCAGCTCGTCGTCTTCGTCAAGCTCGATCGTCCCCAGGGCCGGTACTACGGAGGCGCGGTCGCCGCCCCGGTGCCCCGGGCCACCATGGAGGCCGCGCTCGCTGCGCGCGCGCCCCACCTCGACCGGGGCGCTCTCCTGCAGTCGCTAC